>WQUF01000346.1 GCA_009785875.1 Oscillospiraceae bacterium
ATTTTCTCAATTCGCTCCAAATGATCATCGATATCGCTGATGGACAATTCAGTTTTAATTTCTACAATCATAGCATATGCTCCATTTTCAAGAAAAAAATCCGCTTCTGCAAGAACTTTTTCGTATTCAATAAACTTCATACGAGGTGCCTGCCTTGTAAATGTGTATCCAAGTTCGTTAAATTTTTTCCTTAGTTCAGTAGAAAACATAGCTTCTGTAAATCGTCCAAGGGAATTGCCTAAACCTCCAATATTTTTAGATAAATCAGCAATAATCTTGTCTGTCTTTCGCTGTGATTCTCGCATTTGCTTTTGTGTTTCAAGTTGTGCTTCTTTTATCTGCTTTTGCGTTTCTTCTATTAATTGTCGACTTTCCATCAGTGCTGCCCAGACTTTTTCAAAAGTCAACCCTTTTGCTGCTTCAGCTGCTTGTTCTGCTGTCATTCTTTCCAATGCTCATCATCTCCCTTATAAAATATTATAATTACTTTTAATCAACTTTGAACTCTACCTACACTTTTGCTTAAAAGATAAATAATATATTGATTCATGCTTATGCCTTCTTTATCTGCGTTCATGCTTAACTCTCTATGAAGACTTTTAGGCATTCTCAACCTTAATTGTCCAGAGAAATTATTATCATCAGGCTCTGGTATCTCAACACCATCCTCTATACATGCTTGTATCCATGCTTTTTTTGCATCTTCTAAGTTTTTAAGTCCTTCCTCAATTGTTTCAGCGCATGTTATACAACCATTTAATTCGGGATGCCTTAAAGCGTATCCGCCTTCTTCTGTATCTTCTATAATTTCAATTTTATACTTTAGATTCATGTAGTAGCTTAAATCTTTTTCCACATTATCACCTTATTTTTTTTAATTTTTTATTAAGGGATTTAATTTTTTTTATTAGCTTTTCCCATGTACTCATTTTATTGCTTAACAAGTTTATTATATACGATACCATATATGGTGTTAATAAGTTTAGTGAAATATAGAAAAAAGAATCTATTTTGATTTTAATGCTCTTATCACACCATAAACAAGCATTAATATCAAGGAATGATTTTATTTAATATGTTTCACTATTATGTTATGTAATTCTTAAATAAAAAGTTACACTTCTAAAATATTCATTTAACTATAAGAGTTTAAGAGCATATGTTGTATCAAGAAAATGTGATAAAGAATATAATACTAATAGAGCTAATTTTTTTAGAAGTCTTATAAGAGCGTACATGTTGTGATACAATAGTACGTACATAGCTTCAAATACACGTTCAGGAAAATGGAGGACAGGTGCGATTGAAGCCATTTCTAAGCAGCTTCAAGGTGAACTTCCAGGATTGCATGGTTTCTCACCAACAAATATGAAAATATGCGAACTTTTTTCGAACCATGGTCATCAGAACTGGAACCAAATCGGCAGTCGTTAACTGCCGATTTAAATAGTATATATGAGGAGTTTTTTATGAGTGTCAAAAAAATAAGAAAATTTAATTTATTTTTATTATACTTTGGGCTTTTTTGTTTTTTTTCAATAGCAATTACTGTAAATTTTGGAAGCTTATTATTAATATTTATACAAATAATAGTAGGATTAATAAGTGGAGGTATATCAGTTATATTGAGTTTTATATTTTGGCGATGTCCTTATTGTGGTGAAAGATTTGAAATAAGGCACAGTCGAATGGACAAGATTATTTTTTGTCCTTATTGTGGTCAAAAAATTGAATAGAGAATTAACTTTTTAAATACAAATAATTTTACAGGATGATATAATAAATTATAGATTTTAGGATTGGTGATAATTGTATGGAGAACATAAATCAACAACTTTTAATTTACCGAGAAGCAGTGTGTAAAATAAAAAATGCGGTTTTACAAAGTCGTTATCAGACAGCAAAGAGTGCCAACACTGAAATGTTGAACCTTTACTTTAGCGTGGGTAGGTACATAGCTTCAAATACACGTTCAGGAAAATGGGGGACAGGTGTGATTGAAGCCATCTCTAAGCAGCTTCAAGGTGAACTTCCAGGATTGCATGGTTTTTCACCATCAAATATGAAAAATATGCGTGCTTTTTTCGAACAATGGTCATCTGAACTTGAACCAAATCGGCAGTCGTTAACTGCCGAATTAAATAGTAGAAATGAACTTGAACCAAATCGGCAGTCGCTAACTGCCGATTTAAATAGTATAGGAAGGATTAATAATGTGTGTAGCGGTGCCTGGGAAAGTAATTGAAATAGATAGAGAAAAAGATATAGCTAAAGTATCGGTTTTAGGTAATTTATTAAATGTGAACGTAAGTCTTATCTATCCTGAGATAGGAGATTATGTTTTAATACATGCTGGATGTGCTTTGGAAATCGTAAAAGAGGATACAGCTAAAGAGATGGAAGAACTTTATAAACTTCTAGAGGAATCCTATGAAGATAGATAAAGTCATAAATTACTTAAAAAATTATAAAAGACCTGTGAAGATAATGGATGTGTGCGGAACTCATACATCATCCATAGCAAAAAATGGTATAAAAGACTTAATATCAGAAAGCATAAGACTAGTCTCGGGACCGGGTTGCCCTGTCTGTGTTACACTATCATCTTACATCGATGTTTTAATAGATTGTGGGAGAAAGGAAAAATCTTGTGTTTTAAGCTTTGGAGATATGTTTAAGGTTAGAGGAAATACAGAGTCTTTGGCAGAAGCAAAAGCTGCAGGGTTAAACGTAGAACTAATGTATTCACCATTAGACGTTGTGGAAATTTCTAAAATGAATCCAAAAATGAACTATATCATAGCTGCAGTGGGATTTGAAACTACAGCTCCAATTTATGCTGTTCTGATGGAGAAGCTATTAAAAGATGATATCCACAATGTAAAGCTCTTAACATCCCTTAAGACTATGATACCAGCGTTAAAATATATATGCGAAAACGAAGAGATAGATGGGTTTATAGCACCAGGTCATGTGAGTGTTATAATCGGCAGCGATGCTTATGAAGGACTTTGCAGCGAATATAAAAAGCCTTTTGTTGTATCAGGGTTTGAGCCGGAATACATACTCTGTGCAATTTACGAAATAGTTCATCAAATTGAAGAAGGAGTGGCACAGGTAAACAATATGTATAAAAGCGTAGTGACTAGAGAAGGAAATAAAAGAGCAATGGATGGCATATATAAATATTTTGAAAGCTATGACGCTACATGGAGAGGACTTGGTAAACTCGAGGATTCCGGACTGGTATTAAAAAAAGTATATGAGGAATTCGATATAGGAAGCCGTGACATTGTAATAGATAAAGAAACACCTGGATGTAGATGCGGCGATGTTATTTTAGGGAGGATCACACCCGAAATGTGCCAGATGTTTGGAAAGGCGTGTACTCCCGAAAACCCAATAGGAGCTTGTATGGTTTCATCGGAAGGAGCTTGTGGGATATATTATGAAAATAAATTTAAGTCATGGTAATGGCGGCAGAGAGACATCAAAATTAATCGATGAATTATTCATGAAATATTTTAGAAATGAAAAGAACAAAATCATGGAGGATGCAGCTGTTTTAGACGTTTCTAATAAAATCGCTTTTACAACAGATAGCTTTATAGTTAAACCTATATTTTTTAAAGGAGGAGATATAGGGAAGCTTGCTATATGTGGCACTGTAAATGATCTATTGACAAGAGGTGCAGTTCCAAAATATTTAAGCGCATCGTTTATAATAGAAGAAGGATTAGATACCAGTGATTTAGAGAAAATAGTGATTTCTATGGAAGAATCTGCTATTGAGGCAGGAGTGATGATAGTAACTGGAGATACAAAAGTTATAGATGGATCAGGCGGATTATATATAAATACCTCTGGAATTGGAGAATTAAATAAACCGCCTTTTTCAATTGAAAACGTAAAAGCTCAAGATGTGATAATAGTCACTGGGAATTTAGGGGATCATCACTCAGCAATAATATCTTCAAGGCTTGGCATAGAGAATGATATTATGAGCGATGTGACTCCATTAAACGAAATGGTGTTTAATCTAATGGATGAAAATATAGATATACATTGCATGAGGGATATAACTCGAGGGGGTCTTGCTACAGTTTTAAATGAGATATCAAAATCTTGCTCCAAAGAAGTAAATTTATTTGAGAAAGATATTCCTGTTTTAGAGGAAGTTAAAGGACTTTGCAAAATACTCGGGCTTGATCCATTGTATATGGGCAATGAAGGAAAGATGCTCATAATCGTTTCGAAAGAGCATGAGGATAAAGCTATTAATATAATAAGAAGATCAAAGTATGGCAGAAATTGCGCAGTTGTTGGAGAGATTAGGGAAGGGAATAGAGTTATATTAAATACCAGATTAGGTGGAAGAAGAATAATAGGGGAACTTACAGGAGAGGGTTTACCAAGAATATGCTGATTAAAATCAAAGGAAGCTTAATAGCTTCTTTTTATTTAGGAAAATAATTTTCAATTATATTTAATATTATATAAAAATATTTCTATTTTAAGTATTTAAAATGACTTATTACGCAAGTATTATATTTTATGATCTTAATGGATATTTTTATGTTGTATACTGGTATAAATTATATATAGAGATGATTTTTTAGGGGGATTTATATGAATATGGAAGTATACAATTCTACTGTTGAAAATGATGAGCTAATATTGGAATGCAATTTTAAGACCCTGAGCATCAGTTTTAGCGATGAAGAGACAGTGCGCATAAGGCATTTTAATAAAAATGAAGAAATACAATTTTCATATTTAGTAAAAGATATTGATGTTGATGTAAAGTTTGGAACTATAAAAAGAAATAGAAATGAAATAACAATGATTTCAAAAAAGCTATGTGTAGAAATTAAATTAGATCCTTTTAATATTAAGATATTTAGAATTAATGATGGTTTAATGTTTTCTGGAGAAGAGCTAGATTTTATCAATATAGAAAATAAAAATGCAGATATCAAATTTAATTTAAATTTAGACACAGTGCTATTTGGAGTATTTAAAGATGAAAAAGGTAAAGTTAAATATTTTCCTAAAGTTAGATATCTTGTACCTAAAAATAAATGGAAAAAAGGATTATATGAATTAATTAATTCAAATTTCTTATTCACATCACAGGAGCTTGGCATTTTTGTAAATACATATAAACAGATAAAGTATAGATTTAATTGGCAATTAGAGGATAGCGATGCTTTGATAGAATATTCAATCGACCATAAGAACAATGTTAATATATCTAAAGGAAGGGATTCAAACCAATCAATTTCTGAAATTTTAATCGATGATGAATATTTTGATATTTTCCTTATATTTAAGAAAACTAGTGAAGACCTTATTAAAGAATATAATAGTCTTGTTGGGAAACCTCCACTCCTTCCTAAATGGAGCTATGGATACATCCTTTCTAAAGAGAATACATTTGGAATTGATGAAATTAAATCGTGCGTAACAGATTTTAGCAAGAAAAATATACCTATTGATTCTTTAGAAATCGATAAATTTAATATTAATGATTGTAATTTTATTAATGATGATTTTTTTTTGAAAGAAAATAAAGTTTCCCTCTTAGTCTCATTTAATCCTTTTATAGAGCATATTGATAATAATAGATCAATAGAATCAGCTTGGGATGAAATTAAGAAAATTGGCGATGAAAATATAGGAGGATATAAAATTAATTCGGAAGCTGAAAGCGAGACAGTGAGATATATATGGGGGAAATTAGATAAAAATAAAAGAAAATTATTTATACTTGAAAATATTAATTCAGGATTATCAAAATACGGGACTATTGTAAGTGGATCTAAACTAAAATTGAGTTATGAAGGTTTGAAAAATAATGTAAGATATCTAATTTTAGAGAATTCCATTGAGCCTTACATAAGTAATTCCATCAGCCTTTTTAACCATGAAGAAACTAGCAATAATGATCTGGATCCAGAATTATTTATAAGATGGATCCAAGCTTCCATATTTTTCCCGATTTTTATCTTTAATAATTCCATATTCTTCGCTGAACCTTGGGCATTTGGAAAGAGCGTAGAAAAGATTGTAACTGAATTTATAAGGCTAAGATACAGTTTGATTCCATATATTTATTCCAATATGAAACGAACATTTGATACATTTAAACCATTTATCGAAGCTGTATCAAGTGATATAAATGACGAATATTACTTTGGATCTAATATAATCGTCGCACCAATAATGGAAAGGGATTCTTTTTCAAGGGAAGTATTTATACCGAAAGGGATATGGTGGGATTATTGGACAAGAAATTTCTATGAGGGACCAATAACCATTAGTATAGAGACAGGGCTCGAAAGGATCCCTCTTTTTATTAAAGCCGGTTCCATTATTCCTACATCCAGCGGAATACAAAGGGCAAGCGAAAAGACAAAGAGCATAAATTTGCATATTTTCCCTAAAGATAGTGGAAACTTTACTCTTTATGATGATGATGGTGAGAGCAATGACTATTTAGAAAATAAATTCGTGACCATAGATGTTTCTTATACAGAAAATAAAGATAAAAAAGTTATATTGATAAATCCTGCAATCGGTAATTATGATGGTTATGAAGAGATAAAAAATGTAAATATTTTTGTTCAAAATGTCTTTAATATAGTCGATCTTAAGATAGATGGAGCAGCTTCCACTAGTTTTAAATACCAGACCGATGGTGATTTTGTACTTATAAAAATAGAGGATTACAATATAAAAAGAGGCTGTACAATTTCTTATAATTATGAAAATGACACAAGTTTAGAAAAAATTAATGATAAATCTTGCTCTGTTAATTTTTTTACTAAGAAAAATGGCATAATAATTTTAAAAATTATAATCCTTAATTACCCTGTAGATACATATTATAATATAGATGTAAAGTTACCTGAAGGCTATAATCTAGATACTAAAAATGAACTATTGTCATCAAAAATTACAAAGAATTTAAACATGAATCTTGAAATAAGCAATTCTAAGCTTGGAGAAAGGGCAAAGGAAACTATTGAAGCAATTGTTCATGTTGGAGATGATGTATATAAGGAAAGCTATGAACTTGTTTGTAATGCTATAAATAAATGGAGTACAATAGATTGCATTTGCAATGAGGAAATCTGTAAAGAAATTGAATCCTCAAGCGATGATATTTATGTTCTATCAGGAGATGAAAAAAAGTTTTGGATAAAGGTAGAAAACAAGGATGCTTTCTTTGGAATAATTGATTTTCCAATGTTAAAGAAGCAAGAAAATGCTGTTTCATATGCAAAAACTCGCATTTATAGCGATTATGATCGGGAAGTTTTTTTTGATATAAGCTGCAATTGCAATATGTGTATTTTTGTAAATGATGAGAAACAATTTGAAGTTTCGGGCATTCTTTTTAGATATGTTTATGATATACCAATAAACCTTTTAAAAGGGTGGAACAATGTCTTGATAAAGCTAAAAAATGATGGTTTACATTCTAGCGATGATTTTTTAGGATTCAGAATTATTGTCCTGGATAACAATGTAAATGACATTGATGATATCTATTTTGACTATTAATTAGTCATAAATTTGAGTATTTTAAGGCTTAGCTTGGATGAATAAGCTTATTTTTTTAATTTTTTTAGCGCAAGTAATATTAACTAAAATCTAACAATCATTGAAATTGTGAGCAAATTGATATATAATTTAAATTGTATTGATTATACAAGGGGATGATATATGGAGATGAAAAGGTTTTTTAGATAATTTATCATCTAACTTAATTTTTATTTGGATACTGATAATTAGATAAATTCTTTTTTAGTGTTTTGTACTTAAAAAGGGAACAGCATTGGAGGGATGGTATTTATATGGCTAACTTTCTGCAAAATTTAACTAATGCCTTATCTTTAGGTAGTTTATATGCTCTCATCGCAATAGGATATACAATGGTTTATGGTATATTAAGGCTTATAAACTTTGCCCATGGTGACATATTTATGATGTCGGTTTATTTTGCCTTTTATGGCATAATAATGTTTCTAATACCTTGGCCAATAACATTTATCTTAGCTATTGTTTTAACAGCTGCACTAGGTATAACAATTGAAAAAGCTGCATATTCACCACTTAGGGATGCTCCTAAAATTTCTATAATGATATCAGCAATAGGTGTTTCATTCTTCTTGGAGAATCTTGCAGTCGTATTATTTGGGGGTATTACAAAAGCATTCCCAAGTATAGATTTATTTACACAGGTTATGAAAATTGGCCCTGTTTCACTGCAGAGGGTAAATTTGATCATACCTATTTTAACGATTTTATTTCTTGTAATACTGTTATTTATAATTAATCATACTAAAAGCGGTATGGCTATGAGAGCTCTGTCAAAGGATCACGAAGCAGCAAGGCTAATGGGGGTAAATGTAAATAATATAATCTCCATTACATTTGCAATAGGTTCAACACTTGCAGCAATAGGTGGGATAATGTGGGGATTAAAATATACAACTGTTCAACCCTATATGGGAATGATGCCTGGACTTAAGTGCTTTATAGCTGCTGTAGTAGGTGGTATTGGTAATATAAAAGGTGCTGTTATTGGCGCTCTCATATTAGGAGTAGGGGAGATTATGATAATAGCTCTTCCAAATATGTTAGGATTATCAGTTGATATAACTGGATATAGAGATGCTTTTGCCTTTATCGTTTTAATAATTATATTGTTATTTAGACCAACAGGAATCATGGGCGAAAAGATAGCAAATAAGGTATGAGGTAGAGTATATGAAAAAAATAACAATTAATAATAAAGAAATAGTCTTGACTAGAAATATGATCTTTTCTATAATCTGCATGATTCTGTTAATAGCATTTGTTATAATAGGTAATTTTACTTTAAATGATTATATTTCAAGGATTTTAAATAACTGTGCAATTTACACTGTATTAGGCTTAAGTATGAATCTAATAAATGGATTTACTGGACTTTTTTCACTTGGACATGCTGGGTTTATGGCTATTGGTGCTTATGTTACAGCACTTTTGACTATGACTTTAGAGTCAAAAGCAAAGATCTTTTATATGTCGCCACTCATATTTCCATTTAATAAAATAGCAATTCCTCTTATTTTTGCTCTAATCATTGCGGGACTCATAACAGCACTTTTTGCTTTTTTAATTGGAGCACCTGTTTTAAGGCTTAGAGGAGATTATCTTGCTATTGCAACGCTTGGTTTTGCTGAGATAATAAGGGTAGTTGTAACTAATACACAAAACATAACAAATGGAGCTTTAGGTATAAAAGAGGTACCAAGGAGTGCAAATATGATCTGGACCTTTTCTATTGCAATTTTTACAACGATAATCATGATATTATTGATTAAAAGCAGTTATGGCAAAGCACTTAAGGCAATTCGTGAAGATGAAGTTGCAGCTGAAGCTATGGGGATAAATCTATTTAAGCATAAATTACTAGCATTTATAATCGGAGCTTTTTTTGCCGGAGTTGGTGGAGGACTTTTAGCGAGTATTTTAGGAACAGTCAATCCTACCATGTTTAAGTTTACCATCACTTTTAATATTTTATTAATAATAGTTTTAGGAGGGATGGGTAGCATAACAGGTACCATAATCTCAGCTTTTATCGTAACCATTGGTCAAGAATGGCTTAGATTTCTCGATTCGCCAATGAATTTAGGGTTTATGACAATAAATTTACCTGGGCTTAGAATGGTTATTTTCTCTTTGATATTAGTAATTGTAGTAATATTTTTTAGAAGAGGTATCATGGGGTCTAACGAGTTTTCTTGGGATTATTTATTTGATTTCCTCTTTAAAAAATTCAAGTATAAACCTCTTAAAAAGGGGGAATAAAAAGTGGCAGCTAAAAATGTTATAAAACTAGATAATATAACTATGCAGTTTGGAGGGCTTACTGCTGTAAAAGATTTCAATATGGACGTAAATGAAAGAGAAATAGTAGCTTTAATTGGACCAAATGGAGCTGGAAAGACCACATCATTTAACATGATAACAGGAGTTTATAAACCAACATTTGGGAAAATATATTTTTTAGGCAAAGATATTACAGGTCTTCGGCCTGATATCATAACAAAGCTTGGAATAGCAAGAACGTTCCAAAATATACGGCTTTTTAAAGATCTATCAGTCCTAGACAATATTTTTATTGCAAATCATTTAAGGCTTAAGTCCAATGTTTTCAGTGCTATTTTAAATCTTCCTGATTATAAAAGACAAGAAAGGACTA
>WQUF01000347.1 GCA_009785875.1 Oscillospiraceae bacterium
GCGCATCCAGGGACATATACATCCACAGGTATAGCTTTATCAACACCACCTATTATATTGTAGCAATCTTTAAATATACCTCCTGTTGCTGCACAAATTCCGACTGCAACAACCGCTTTAGGGTTTGGCATTTGCTCATAGATCTGTTTAACAACAGGTAAATTTTGTTCGTTTATGCTTCCTGTGATCAGCAAGATATCTGCGTGTTTTGGATTTCCAGTGTTAATTGCTCCAAATCTTTCTATGTCGTATAAAGGTGTAAGGCAAGCTAATACTTCTATATCACAGCCGTTACAGCTTGATCCATCATAATGAATTATCCAAGGGGATTTCTTCACAAATTTCATCTTCATCACCTCTATCTAATGAGCATCAGGATGAAAAGATTTATTCCACCGCATATTCCAGTTATGATCCAGCTAAATCCTAATGCAGGCTTCCATTTAACTCTGGCAAAAGCATTATCTACTATGATTTCAAAAAAGAACAGCAAGAATGCTATTAATATAGCTACAATCCAGCTAAAAGTGGCAGCATAAACAAAAAATATATATATTATAGCTAAAGCGAATACTGTCTCAAACCAATGGCTTACTTCAACCATAGCAAGGCAAATGCCTGTCAATTCTGTAATTATACCTTTCACGATTTCTTGATGTCCATGATGAGACATGCTTAGATCAAATGGCGATTTCCTAAGTTTAATGGTTATGATATAAGAAAATCCTACAAAAATTAAAGGAAGTTTTATTATAGCTGGTGCATCTAACGTAAAATTTGCCGCTATGCTAAATGATCCTGAAACTTTATAAAATCCAAAAGCTGTCATCAAGACCATGGGTTCATAGCACATAATCTGTATCAATTCTCTTTCTGTACCAACAAAACTAAAAGGAGAATATGATGAATAACCGCTTATAACAAAAAAGATACAGGATAATGTAAATGCAAATATACATAAAAGTAGGTCAAATCCCAAGCAAAACAATACGACAGTTAAAACGCTAAAGCATAATGAAAATGTCACATAAAATCTCGTAGCATTGTTTACTGTGGTGGATTGTTTTTGTGCTAATTTTATTACATCATAAAAAGGCTGTAAAAGAGGAGGTCCTTTTCTCCTTTGCATCTTCGCAGAGATTATCCTATCAAATCCCGTGAGTAACCCACCAACAACCGTAGCACCTATAATTATGAGTAAAATCCTTAAAATATAGATTATAACCGCTTCTATCATAAAAGGACACCCCCTAAAGCAAGACCAAATCCAAGTATCAAACCTACTACACAGATCCAAAAAGTAATTTGGTTTATCCTGGCATTTTCAATATATTTCTCCATATACCAATTCTTAAGCTCCATTTGGCGCACTTCTCCCATGCTTCCATAGAAACTCTCATTATCTCCAGTATTTTGCCCTGATAAGTATACCGAAGTTGGCTTAACTCTATAACGCCTATATAATGGCACTAAAATAATAGGCAATATAAAGAAAATCAATAATATTATCATTATTATAGTAGTATCTATTCTATCAATTGGTGACACGAAGCTTATGTGCATATTGCTATTGATATAAGCTGTTACAAAATCCCTCGATATGAGAGGATGAACTGCACAGACTATTATCACCATTGCTGAAAGTGAATACAAACTTATTTTTTCATCTATCATCATCACATAATCTGATACTTTTTTTATATGAGCATTTGCAAGCAATTTCCCCATCCATTTTGTCCAAAAGAATAATGTTACAGTGCTTCCATAAGCTAAGAAAAGTATTATTAAGATATTTCCTGAATCTAAAAATGCCTTCATAGCTGCCCATTTTGATATTAGCATTCCAAAGGGAGCTACAAACATACCTGCGATTCCTATAATCAAAAACATTGCAAGGGCATTTGATATTTTAAAAAGCCCATCCATATCTTCCACGTTTCTGCTTCCAATTTGGTGCTCCGTTGATCCCACAGATAAAAATAGCAAAGATTTTGCAATAGCATGGAAAACTATAAGCATAATAGCAGCCCATAGAGCTTCTGCTGTATTTATTCCTGCGCACGCAACGATAAGCCCTAAATTTGATATAGTTGAATAAGCCAGGATTTTTTTTGCATCACTTTGAGTAACTGCCATTAAAGCTGCTACAAAGAACGTTATTCCCCCTATCACTGTAACAGTGATTCCAGTTGGAGTCTTCCCAAGCATAGGCGCAAGCCTGATAATGAGATATACACCTGCTTTTACCATTGTAGATGAGTGCAATATAGCAGATGTAGGAGTGGGAGCAACCATTGCACCTAAAAGCCATTTTGAGAAAGGCATTTGAGCAGATTTTGTAAGCCCTGCCACTATCATTAAAAATACAGAAATTTCAATCAGTTTGGAGTTTCGACCTATTGAAAGAAAAGTATTAAAATCCATTATCCCAAAATTAGAAGCAATGATCACCATACCTATCAAAAAGCAAAGCCCGCCGCCAACATTGATCACAAGTGCCAAAAATGAATTTTGAATTGCTTCTTTTGTCTTTGAATATCCAATCAATAAGAAGGAACAAAATGATGTTATTTCCCAGCAAAAAAGCATTAAGCTCATATCATTAAAGATAACGAGTCCAAACATGGCTGATAAAAATATGAATAATACAGAATAAAACATAGGTCTTCTATCTTTGATTTCCGCATGTTCATGTTGGTAATCTTTCATATACTCAATTGAGTATATGCAAATTAGACTTCCTACTATACCAATAATACCAATCATAAGAAGAGATAATCTATCTATATAGATACCATCTTTTACTACTATTTCATGAGCTTTTGAAAACTCAAACCATAATAAAACCAGTATTTGTATACCTGAAAAAATACTCACTAAATAAGATTTATTTTTAATTCCTATGTATATTATATACAGAGAAATTAAAATCTCAATTGCTAAAACAATATACTTAACAAACTCATATTGAGATAGATTAAATTTATAAATTGTCTCAAAGTTTTTTACTATTAAAAATATTGACAGGGCAATTATACATATAGAACTTGTACGAATAATGTATGCAAAGGATTTTTGCCCTCTTGTGAAAAGTAATATCCCTCCTACAACTAGCGGAAAAAGTAAGAGTACTAAGATTGCCAACATTATTAAACATCCTTTCAAATTACAATTATTAAGACCTCGTTTATAATTATTATTAAATTTTTCGTATTCTTAGAATACCCCAAACATAAAAGTTTAATTAAAATTTGAATATTCAATCATGACATTTGGACCGTGATGTGAATCAACATCATTTTCTATAAAATCGAAAAGCCCCCAAGTGCAATCTACAGGAATCCAAGCATTTGACTCTCCATCATAATACTGATTCCACATATGACTACCATTTTCATTGTCACTATTGTCCATAATCCTAATGTAAATTCCATTTGCAAGCATCATTGCACCAAATAAACAAGAGTAATCAAAGCATACTCCAATACCATTATAATAAGCAAACTCTGCCCCAGGTATTGAACCTTCAGGATAGGTAGCTGGAGAATTACTACTGGAAAATATACTGTTATCATATGTCACATGATTTTTTACAAAATAATAAATTACATATGCTTTATCTCTATCTGTCTTGCAATTGCTTGTAAGAGAAAGAGCCTTCTGTCTTATAGTATCATCGATCTGCATGCTTTCTGCAATTGTTCCTTTTCCATTGTTACTATAAAATTCATTGTCATAAAAATTATTGTTAAACACATGACTATTTGAAAAAGAAGAAACCTTGCCATCTACGAACTTCACATCCACTTGAAAGTTGCTTCTATACCAATCATAATTTTCAATATAACTATAATAATCACCTTCATA
>WQUF01000348.1 GCA_009785875.1 Oscillospiraceae bacterium
CCATGTTTTTATTCTTCTCATAATATTTTCTTCTTTCCCTAAAAGGATCGAGCATTGAATTGAGTCTTTCATACAATATTTTCTTACAAGCAACGCAGCCAATTTTGCCTAATCTGCACATTTCACATATATTCTCAAAATTTTCTTCATTGAAGGATTTTTGATAGCTATTCACTCTGCATATATCAGGATTACCTTTATCAGTTGATCTGATCCTATTCGGATCTGTAACAGCAAGTTTTACCTTTGATATCACAGTTTCACTATCATCAGAAAGATATATAGCATTGCCAAGGCTTTTGCCCATTTTACCGCTATCGTCAAGTCCAGCGAGCCTTGGTGTGGAACTTAAAAGTGCTTCTGGAATTTTTATTACTTCCTTGTATAGCTCATTGAAACGCCTTGCAATCTTCCTTGTCTGTTCCATATGAGGGAGTTGATCATCGCCAACAGGAACTAAATCTGCATCACAAAAAGTGATATCTGCAGCTTGACTCACTGGATATCCTAAGAAACCATAGGTCAAATCATCATAACCATATTGAGCTGCTTCGGCCTTTGTTGTTGGGTTGTGCCTTAAGGAATTTACGGAAACAAGCATAGAGTATATTACAGTCAATTCGGCAATGGCAGATATGGATGATTGTTGCACAAAAGTAACCTTTTCAGCATCGAGGCCAACTGATAAATTATCAATAGTCACATCATATATGCTTTCATTTATGAGCTTTGGGTCTTTAAAATGAGTAGTGAGAGCTTGAATATCAGCGATTAAAATAAAAGTATCATAATCATATTGTAATTTTACTCTATTTTGCAAACTCCCGACATAATGACCTAGGTGCAATTTACCAGTTGGTCTATCTCCAGTTAAAATTCTTTTCTTAAACATAGTTTTAAACACCTTTCCTTAAAAATAAAGCTTCTACTCCAAAAAGGAATAGAAGTATTTTTTAGTTATCAAAATATTCTCTTACTTCTTTTAATTTATCTATAATCTGTATTTTTTGTGGACATAGAGCCTCGCAAGCACCGCACTCAACGCATTTATGCGCACCGGAATCTCTAAACCAACCTTTATACATTGGCTTTGATTGATCCTTATTGTTGAACATGACAGAGTCGTTATAGAATTCGAAACAGCCTGGAATGTCAACTCCATTAGGGCAAGGCATGCAGTATCTGCAAGCAGTACAATCTACTTTTGTATATGTTAAGAATTTTTCTTTAACTTTTTCATAAACAGCTTTTTCTTCCTCAGTTAAATTATTAGCTGAATATTTATGCATCAATTTCACATTTTCTATTACTTGCTCCATGGTGCTCATACCTGATAATACCACAGAAACCTTAGGATTATTCCATACCCATCTTAATGCGAGTTCTGCATAGGAATTTTCTTCTAAAAGCTTACCCCAAGTTTCATTAATATCGTCCGGTGCTTTCCTGGATAATTTTCCACCCTTTAGAGGTTCCATTATAACTATGCCAAAGCCCTTATCATAAGCATAATTAAGACCTTCTTCTCCTTGCTGATAATCTACATCCATGTAATTGTATTGCATCTGACAAAAATCCCAGGAATAGCCATCGACGATCTCCTTAAATGTTTTTAAATCATCATGAAAAGAAAATCCAATATTTCTAATTTTGCCTTCTTTTTTTGCAGTTTCTAAAAACTTAAATATATTTAACTTTTTCATCTTTTCCCATGTATCTTTATTCAGAGAGTGAGTCAAATACATATCTATATGGTCAGTCTTTAGTCTTTTTAATTCAGTATCTAAAATTTTTTCATAATCCTCAAATTTATCGATTTTCCAAATTGGTGATTTTGTCGCAAGATAAATTTTTTCGCGATAACCATCAGAAAGAGCATCCCCTAAAAATTCTTCACTTTTTTCAGAATGATAAACATATGCAGTATCCACATAATTTACGCCATTATCTATAGCATATCTCACCATCTTTGTTGCAAGTGGAATATTAATATTTGAAGGGTTACCATTTATGCATGGAAGCCTCATCGCGCCAAAACCAAGTGGAGATAATTTTGCTGGTGTTTTGCCGAAATTTCTTAAGTCCATAAATTTTCCTCCTAATAAGCATTTTATGATATAATTATACTATAAAAAATAATGAAGGAGACACATCCTAAGATAATTTATGAAAGAGTTTTTTTATTTCTATACCGATAACACAATTCGCACGCCAAGTTTTACAACGCCTCACTTAATATGGCTATTTTCCGTAATTTTCCTATGGATATTTGCTTTAGTATTTTTTAAAAATAAAACAAAGCACACCAAGGATATATTTTTATATTGCTTAGCTATTATACTCATAGCAGCTGAAGCTTTAAGGTATTATGTGCTTATTTCTAATGGTGTCCACTCTTTTGTAGCTTTAGCACCATTTGATTTATGTGGCTTCATGGTTTATATAACTTTCTTTGCCATTTTTCTTAGAAAGAAAATGCTAATGAATTTATGCTATGCTTTTAGTTTTATTGCTACTATTTTTGGAGTTCTCACCCCTAGTGTGGTTAATTTTCCGACTCTATCCTATATCTATATCCAAGGAATGTTAAGCCATGGAATAATGTTCTTAACTCCTATGTTCTTTATCGTAGATTGCGGATTTAGACCTGATGTTAAATATGTTCCTAGAATATTTGCATTATTTGCAGGTGTAACATTCTTATTTATAGCACCTTTGGATTATTTTCTTAAAGCTAATTGGTTTTTTATCGCATGGGCACCAATAGGAACTCCTATAGAGATCTTTCAAAATCTAGTAGGATGGCCTGGCTATATAGGATTAATGTTTGTATTATTGATAATCATTTGGACTATAATGTATTTGCCTTTTTATTTGGCTGAGAGGTCAAAGAGAAGACCAGAAAAAATTATGAGCTGAAATTATATAGTAATTTTTTCATATAAAAGCTCCCTGTATAATTCCAGAGAGTGAAATCAAAGACTTAATGAACTTGTAAAATAAAATTAATTTTTTGTTTGTAAAAAAATATTGACCTTTTAGTGTTTTTTTGGTATCATTACTTTGCTGAGCCGAAGTGGCGGAACGGCAGACGCACATGACTCAAAATCATGCGGGAAACCGTGCGGGTTCAAGTCCCGCCTTCGGCATTTGTAGAATATAATCCGAATCAAATCGATGTTAGAAATATCAGTTTGGTTCGGTTTTTTCTTTAATGGGAAAATATATTACTTAAATTTGTAATTTTTAGTATTTTTTGGTAAATAATATATTTAGAATAATAAGTTAATAGGTGAAGGTTATGCTAGATATTGAATTAGAAAAATATGCAAATTGCATAAAGGGTACATTGAATTATATTTTCCCCAAGTATTTATTAAAGCAGTTTTTTCAAGTTATAAAAGATAATAAATTGACTATTGACCTTGATATAGAGATGTTAGATTTTAACAAAGAATTAATCATGATATTACAAGATTTTGAATTCAATAAAATTTATAGATACTCATGTATCTTAAGTTATGATAAATTTGACATTAATATACTTAATGAGAAAATACAAAAGGGAATAATATTAACTAAAGATGGTAATATTTATGATAATATTAGTTTAGTAATTTCTACTCCAACATTATATCAAAGTGAAAATAAACATATTTTAAAATTTTCTTTGACAAAAGGTCATACAAGTGTTTCAGATTATAAAGATAGTGTTCATAGTGAATACTTAAAGTATACTGTATTAGTAGTCATTCACGAAGATATTAAAGTTATTGAAATAAGATATGATATATTGCCAATAAAATTTCGTGATACAAGAAATTTTTATAAAGAAATGATTATACAAATTAGAACATGGTTGGAAGCAGTTTTAGAAATAAAAACTAATAGTTATGACATGAAAATAAATGAGAAGTCTTTTGTGAGTAATGAAGTAAGTCTTTCAGGAATATCTTTAAGAACAACTGATGGATCAAAGGTTGCATTTGATAAAGGATTCGAATGGAATAAACCTTTACCAATCATAGACAGAATAAAGGGCATTATATTACAATATCAGACTAAAATGATTAGTGAACTGAAACAAGATTTGGAAGATCTTATAATTGACATTGAAGAATTATCAGATTCCCAGTGGTGTAAACTATATTTTATTAATTTTGGTGTTTCATTGACGATTAATTATGCTTATGGAGATACTGGGTTAACGACTTTAACTTATTCAAGTTTAGAAAGTAAAAATGGAAAGGAGATGATGGATTATGTTATTAAATACCTTGTCAACTGTGGAGAAAAAACTTAATGAAATTGACTTTCTTGATATCAATAAAATTGATGTTTTTTTAGATACATTTAAACATTATAAAAAAGATAATATAGTTTATCCAGGTGTTTTTATAAGAAATCTTGGAATTAGTTCAACTGCAGTCTATAGAATTTTATATGAATTATCAAATATTGGTATCCTGGAAATAAATTATGAAATATTTTGCGAAGAATGCAATCATTTCAGGGGTATAATTTATAGATCTATTGCTTCAATTCCAGATGATTTAATATGTGATAATTGCAATAAAGAAATAACAATTTTAGATTATGTAGTTGTTTTTAGGATGCTTGTAGATGTATGAAAGTGAAAGTAAATCACTAATAGATTCGTGTATTAAAAAAGAAGAATTACTCAAAGAATTAAAAAGATGGGATGATGAAGTTTATTTTGAATATAATTCTTTATTTAAAAAATTTAAAGTATCTTCAACAACTGAAAAGGGTGAATCTTTAGAGGCTCTGGTTAAGTTTATATTAAGTAAAACCAAGTTTTTTAACGTATATGGAAATATTAGAACTAGCACAAATGAAATAGATCAATTGGTTATTTTTAAACAAGAGTATAAGAGCTATTTTGAAAAGGACTTAAAGTCACATGGCTTTAAAATATATCAGGAAGATTTAGGGTTAGATCCTGATCAAGGTTATTTTATATGTGAATGCAAGAACTATAATAAAGCTATTGATGTTACTTGGGTAGGAAAATTTTATTCGTTGATGAAAGCTCTTAATTGTAAAATTGGAATAATATTTTCATATTATGGATTATCGGGTAAAAAAGCTTTAAAAGATGCTTGTGGACTAACAAGAATACTAAATATTAAAGAAGGAATGTATATTATTGATTTTAATATTGATGATTTTACTGAAATAAATAATAAAAATAATAATTTCATTGATCTGGTTATTGCTAAAAAGAATGCTTTGAAATTTGATACAAATTATAAGAGTTTTTTTCAGAGTCATCCAAATGAGGAAATAGCCTTAAGAGATTGGAAAAAAGAATTGTGTTAATGCTCTGAATAAGTTAATAAATAAGCTAGTTTTAGTGATAAAACTGGCTTATTTTTTAATCAGAAATGATGTTATCATAAGCCAGTTCTAAAAATTGGATTGGTTTTATTGGTTTATTCTTATACAAAGAAATAGCATGCGGAAAAAATTGTGAATAGTCACTATGAGAATATTCAGCATGAATTTTAGCATTAAATTCTCACATGAGAACAGTTAGCATATTTTTTAGCATCTTATTCTCACCGTGACACCATAATGAATTTATTATTTATAAATCTGATACTATTAATTTAATAATAATCCATTGTAATCAATTATAATATGGTTTAAAGTATTATATAAATATATTTAAATTTTACGGGGTATTATATTGAAGGATTTTAGCGATTGGGAAGTAATAGATTATAAATTTAGTGGTGCAAGCGAAAAGATTGCTTTATTTAGTAAAAAAGAACAAAGAAGCTGTGTATTTAAATTTCCGAAAAAATTTAATGAATACGAAGAAGAGGTTTCAAGTGAGTATTTTTCGGAAAAACTTTCAAAAGATATAGCTGATGCACTTAAGATAAAGTGTGCAGAAGTCGACATAGGCATGTACCAAGGTCGAATAGGAAGCGCAAGTTATTTTTTTATAAATGATATATTTGAAAATGATACTAAGGAAAAATTCATTGAAGGAATACAATTTATAGAAAATAAATATCCGAGTTTTAATAGAGATGCGTTTATGGATATTGCTACAAAGGAATATTATTCAATTGATATGATTTTAAATTCATTACCTAATGAAACGATAATGAGACAATTTTATGAAATACTTATATTCGACGCTTTAATAGGTAATAGTGATAGGCATTATAGTAATTGGGGAATTATTAAATATAATAGTTATGAACTTGCTCCACTTTACGATAATGGATCATCATTATGCTCATACATAAAAGATCAAGACTCGATTTTAGATGATTTTTTTACAGATAGTAATAGATTTAATGCATTAGTGGATACAAAATCAAAAAGTATAATAAGAATAAAAGGCAAAGCAAAACCAAGTCATTTTGAAGTTTTGAAATATATTTTTGAAAGATACGGTAAAGATTGCGAAAGAGTAATAATTGCTTTAAATGAAAATTTAACTGAAAAGTCAATTGGTGATATGATACATAAATATCGCAACATGAATATACTAAGTAATAAGAAGCTCGATTTAATATTAAAGTTTTTAATAAGTAAAAGAAATAAAATACTAAATTTATACAATGAAAGGAGGATCTATAGATGAAGCAAGATAATAAAGATTATATTTATTTAGCATGGAAAGATCCAGCTCTGTGCAAAACTTATATTGTTGGAAAGCTATCTAAAAATAAGAATTATGTATTTGAATATATAAAAGGACAACACGAAAAACTTGAAAATTTTGAACCTTTAGTTGCATTTCCTGATGTAAATAAGACTTATACAAATAGAAATCTGTTTGCAACCTTTGCAGCAAGGCTTCCTGATAAGAGAAGACCTGAAATCAAGTCAATTCTGGCTGAATATAATTTAAAAGAGTATGATGAATATGAACTCTTAAAAAAAAGTGGTGCTGCTCTGCCTATAGATACATTTTATTTTATAGATCCTATACTTGATATAGATGAACCTTTTATTGAAAGAACCTTTTATATTAATTGTGGTTCAACAGATTGCACTATGTATGATAAATTAAAGGCTGGAGATATTCTCGATTTAGAGATTGAAAAAGCTAATACACTTGATTCACATGCTATTAAAATTAATTTTAATGACACTTTTGTTGGATATGTCCCGGATTTTTTTTCAAGAGAGGTTTCAGAGTGCATTAAAAAAGGTAGAAGTATAGAATGCAAAGTTATCTATCTCAGTCCATATAAAAAGCATTGTCGGGAATATGTTAAGGTTAGATTAACTATTAATTAAATGATGCAAGAGAACATACATACACATTTGTTTACTCCTCCTACGACAAAAGTTTTTCTATTACATATCCTAGCTCGAATCGAGGACTTTTTGTTCTAAGTAAGATAATTCTATAACGTAAATCCCCAAGATTTTTATACGTGTATCAAGTCTATCTATTGAAGTTACTAAATTTCTTTCAAAAAATACACGTAGAAAAAATAATTAGCAATTTCTACGTGTATTTTGATTAAAGTATTGATTTTACACTGTTTAAGAGATACACGTAGAATTTTTTTAGGGATTTACGTCTATAAATAAACTGGCTGAATTTTTTTAAAATCATAAATGGTAAATTAGGTGACATATGCATATATTATATGAAGGAAAATAGATTATTTTTATGGCTAAGTATTTGTTAAATATTACTATATATGTTAAAATTTATTAAAGTAACATTATATAGAGGTGTTAATGTGAGTGATGGTTTTTTTGATGTTATGGAAGAACAAAGCAAGATAAAATCAATAATTGTAGAGAAATACTTTGATTCATGGGTAAAAATTATTGAAAAGAGATCAAAACAATTTGCTTATATTGACTTATTTTCTGGTCCAGGTGTTTATAAAGATGGAAATGAGTCTACTCCAATTAAAATATTAAAGCTATGTATAAAAAATAATTATCTTGATATCATTACAGTATTTAATGATAAAGATAGGATGAATATTGAAGTTTTAGAAAATAATGTTAGAGCTTTACCTGGTATAGAAAATTTAAAAATTTACCCTCAATTTTTAAATAATGCAATAAGTCATGATATTTCAAGTTATTTTAAAGAAAAGTATAAAATGCCGAGTTTTTCATTTGTTGACCCGTGTGGTTATGAAGGTTTAACCTATGATCTAATTAATTCATTGACTAGAGATTGGGGATGCGATTGTGTATTTTTCTTTAATTTTAATAGAGTAAACATGGCACTGACAAATGATAAAGTTGAAGACCATATTAACAAACTTTTTACAATAAAAGTTGCTAATAGATTAAGATCAGAAATTAAGAATTTAGCTGGGGATAAAAGAGAAGAACTTATAATCAAAGAATTATGTTATCAATATAGTTATAATGATTTATTTTTTGTATTACCATTTAAATTTGTCTTTAAAGACAAAGATAGAACAAGTCATTATCTTATATTTGTCACTAAAAATTCAACTGCATATAAAATTATGAAGGAAATTATGTGGTCAGTGAGTTCAACTCATATTGATAATATTGGATCATTTTCATTTAAACCTAATAATAGTAAGAAAAATACTCAAATGAATTTATTCTCACAATTAGATGCTCTGAATCATTCTTTAGATGAAATTTTATTAAAGGATTTTAGGGGGCAATCCTTAAAGGTAAAACAAATATATGAAAAACATAATAAAAATACACCTTTTGTACTAAAAAATTATAAAGAGGCTTTGTTAAGATTAGAAGAAAAAGGAAAGATTAAAGCTTTTCCAGAAAAAAGGCGAATAAATACTATGGGTGACGATGTGATGATTAAATTTAAATGATGTACACTATTGACTGACGAACCTGTATTCGATATAATTTATATAAAACATAGAAATGAGATGATACCATGAAATACATTCAAAGAAAGAGTTTATTGTATAAAACTAAAGTAGAATATGGTGATTATACTATTAATCATGTACAAGGATGTTCTCATGGTTGTTTATATCCATGTTATGCTATGCTAATGGCGAAAAGGTTTGGGCGTGTAAAAACTTATGAAGAATGGTGTGAGCCTTTAATTGTTGAAAATGCATTAGAATTACTTGATAAAGAAATTCCTTTATTAAAAGATAAGATTAAATTTGTTCAACTGTGCTTTACTACAGATCCATTTATGTATAAACATAATGAAATATGTGATTTAAGTATTAAAATAATAGAAAAACTAAATAAAAATAATATTAAATGTACTGCTTTAACAAAAGGTATTTTACCAAAAAGTTTAATAAATACATCAAAAGAAAATGAATTTGGAATTACGTTAGTTTCATTAAAAGAAGGTTTTAGAAGAGAAGTTGAACCAGGAGCGTCTCAATATATTGAACGAATAAAAAGCCTAAAGTTTTTACATGACTATGGTTTTAAAACATGGATAAGCATTGAACCTTATCCAACACCAAATATATTAGAACAGGATTTTAATGAATTGTTAAATACTATTTCTTTTACAAATAAAATTATATTTGGAAGGCTAAATTATAATTCGAAATCAACATCATATAAAAATCATATGTTATTTTATAATGAACTTTCAAAAAAAGTTATAGATTTTTGCAAGGAAAATAATATCTTATATCATATAAAAAAAGGAACATTGATAGAAATAGATGATAGGGAATTAAGGATTTCCTAAATTTCAGACTTTTTCAATATTACCAATGAGTATCTTTTAAATGTAAATGAACGATGCATAATGTAGAATAGTCTATACTATGTATCGTTTTTACATTATAAGATTTTTAGATATGTTTAATCAACAGTATCAAAATTTTTTCTCTATTAGAATTTAGAGCTGGTAATGGCAAATCTTTTTCTCCACCAAATCTACAATAGCAAATAAAACCACACCTAATAAGCTAACGCCTAATATAGCACTAAACATATCCAAATAGTTAGCCATAACCCAATTATTCATGATAAAATAGCCAATTCCGTATTTGGTAGCAAAACTTTCACTAAAAAACAATACTGCGATGCTGATACCTATGTTGATTCTCAGTGAAGTAAAAACAGCAGGCAGAATTGCAGGCAATATAAAATGAAAAAATCGATTATATACATTAAGATCCAGTGATTTTTCAAACATCACTAATTCTATAGGTATTTTTTTCACAGCATCCCTAACAGATAATATGAACTGAAATATAATGATTATGATAATTAATATGATCTT
>WQUF01000349.1 GCA_009785875.1 Oscillospiraceae bacterium
AGGTTTTTGTATCACGCAGATAAAATGGGATTCATCGTATGGGGTGAAATGCCTGCAGCTTATGTCTATTCGAGAAAATATGTAAAGCGCATCATGAATGAGTTTATAGATGAAATCTTTAGAGATTATAACCATCCTTGCATCGTCGTTTGGACACCAATTAATGAATCTTGGGGGGTACAAAACGCTATATCAAATGAAGCTGAGCAGCATCATATTTCAGCTATGGTCCATACCATTAAATCTTTAGATAGCACTAGACTTGTTGTTAGCAATGATGGTTGGGAGCATACTGGTGCTACAGATTTACTCACTATTCACGATTATAGTGGTAGCAAATCCGTGCTTAAGGAGCGTTATAAATTTGTGGATTCTGCTCTTTGTGCTATGCCAGCTGGTCGCTCCATGTTTGTATCTGGTAAATACGATAACCAGCCTATTTTAATTACTGAATTTGGTGGGATTTCTTATAAGAAGGATGATCAGGATGGTTGGGGTTATACCAATGCAGTTAGTGATGAAGATTTTATAAGGCGTTACTGCGATGTAGTATCTGCTCTTTTAGAATCACCCTTAATTCAGGGCTTTTGTTACACGCAGCTTACAGATGTGGAACAGGAGATTAATGGACTTTTGACCTATCAAAGGAAGCCAAAAGTAGATGTGAATATTATCAAGGCAATTAATGAGGGGAATTATATTGAGGAAAAAAAGGAGTAGTATTTTAATAGGATTCTCGATTATGTTTTTTTTATTTGCTTTAGCTGGTTGCTCTAAGGAAACGGTATATGATTACGTAAACACAAATGTTTTAATAAAAAATATGCCCGATCCTTTTGTCTTCAAGGCTGAGGACAGAAAATATTACGCCATCGGAACTACGGAGCCAGCTGGAGGGTTTAAGATATATTCTTCTGATAACTTGCTTCAGTGGACAGCTGGTGGCTATGCTTTTATTGGGAATTTTAAAACACAGGCTGGTGATTTTTGGGCACCTGAGGTTGTACAGTATAGCGGTAAATATTATTTATTCTATTCAGCTAGGCAATTTTCTACTAATTCGCTGCGGATTTATCAGGCTGTATCGGATACACCAGAAGGACCTTATTTATCAACAAGGGATGAGCCTTTTTTCGATTTTGGCTATGCTGCAATCGACGCTGATGTATTGATCGATGGCGATAAAATATATATGTATTTTTCAAGGGACTGCTCTGAAAACATTGTAGATGGCAAGCACACATCACAAATTTACGTGGTGGAACTTAAGGACGATTTAAGTGGAACGATTGGCGAGGCTAAACTATTAACGACACCAGACGCACCATGGGAGCTTAAATCAGGTGATTATGTATGGAATGAGGGACCAGCTGTTTTCAAACAAGGAAATATTTATTTTTTAATGTACAGTGCTGGCTATTATGGAGACTCTACGTATTCCATCGGGTACGCCACTTCATCGTCTCCTTTGGGTCCTTTTGCTAAATATAAAAACAACCCTATCGTACAGTCCGATTTAATGAAAGGTTTTAGCGGTCCGGGGCATAATACCGTTCTCATGGATGGGGAGGATCTGTACATTGCTTATCACATTCATGCTAATATAAATGGTGGCGCAGATCGAAACATGGTTATGAATCATTTGTATATCCAAAATAATAAATTGGTGGTAGGACCTCCTGTAAAATGAGGCTTGGCTGCTTTAATAAAGGATTGACTGGGAAATTTGGTCGATCCTTTTTAAAAAGAATTATTCATTGTTATTTTAATCCATACTGAGTATACTAAATATATAAGATATAGTAAAAGGGGTGATTTTAATGTTTGCTATTAAAGCTATTTATGACGGAGATTCTTTCAGGCTTGAAAAACCAATCCCTGTAAAGGAAGATTATGAAGTTATTATTACATTTGTTGAACCTATTAAGAAAGATCAATCAGGAATAATGGAGCTTTTTAATACTTGGAATGATGAAGATGCGGAATTTATCTGTGGGTTGATGGAGGAGAGGAATAACTTTTTTGATGGGAGAGAAAACTCATGATCTTTTTAGATACAGATACAATATCATATTTTTTTAATGGAAATATTTTAATAGGTAAGAAAATTCAACAAGCAATGAAAGAAGATGAACAAGTTTGTGTGACATCAATCAATGTATATGAAGTTCTAAAGGGGTTAAAATATAAAGAAAATGAAAAAATCCTAAAAGGTTTTCAATCATTGTTTAGATTTGTTGAAGTGTTTTTTTTCGATACTAATGCTGCTGAGATAGCATCTAAAATTTATGCAGAACTTCGAAAAAAGGGAAGACCTATTGGAGATGCTGATATTTTAATTGCTTCAATAGTAATAAAAAATAAAGGGATTCTTGTTACTAATAACACAAAACATTATAAGAATATTGAAGGTTTGATTATTGAAAATTGGTTAAATTAGTAAAATTGTATAGAGATAAATTAATAGGATCATGAAACACTCATGATCCTATTTTTTGAAGATAAACTAGGGAAAGCGAGGCTATAATGATTGATAATATTTGTATAAATGAAATCGGACTTAACGATTGCAAGCCTGAATTATTAACTTACTTTGATCGTTACCAAGAGGCACGTCGCAATTGGCGCAAACAAGGCGAGCAATGGGTTTTGTGTGATGATTCATACACAGAGAATTGGGATGATGAAAAAAAGAAAGAAGTCGTTAAAAACTTAGTCTCATGTATAAATAGCAATGGGTGTGTTCTTGGAGTATATCTTCAGGACAAGTTAATTGGTTTTGCTTCGTTTCATGGAAACCATTTTGGCAGCAATCACCAATACGTCGAGCTAAATTATATGCATATATCCAACGGATTTCGCGGACAGGGTTTAGGTAAGCGTTTATTTAGTGAAATCTGTGAAAAGGCTCGGCGACAAGGAATTAAAAAGCTGTATATTTCTGCTAATCCAGCAGAGGATTCCATTGCGTTTTATCGAAAAGTTGGTTGTACTGATGCTGGTGAAATAATTCAAGCAATTCAGAGTCATGCACCCTTTGATTGCCAACTGGAGTACGATCTCTCTCATATAAAATAAGCCAATTGAGTTGTTCACCTAATTCATCTAAGTTTATTATTTATTTGGATTTCCTGTTAATATGGAGGATTTTTTATACAATTATAAATAATACGCAAAAGGAAAATATCAAAAAGTAGTCTCAGTGACAAAGTCAGATAAAAACAAGAAATAAACACTGAAAAATGTCCATTATTTGTTGATTAGCACAGTTCCATTAAAAAACTATAACCATGAATCTTAAATCCTATATTTTCATAAAACCTATGAGCATCTTTGCGCTTAAGATTGCTTGATAAACATACTTTATAACATGATTTTTCCTTGCATAGTCCAATAGCAAAATTCATCATCTCTTTGCCAATTCCTTGACCTCGGAGCAACTGTGAAACAACAACATCTTCGATAAGTCCTGATTTACTACCCATATGAGCTAGGTTATCCATTATTGCAAGTGCAAAAGTGCCAACTATTTTTCCATCAATTTCAGCCACATAAATATGGTAATCAGGGTATAAACTCATTCTATTATAAATTGTTTTCGCTTCATTTATCGTTAAAATTTGATCGTTATCCATATCAACTTGAGAATACAATGCTAAAACTTCTGATAAGTCCTGTTCTTGCGCAATTCTGATTAACATAATATCTATCCTTTCATTTATAATACAGATTATTCACCTTCGTAGTAATCTACCTCTGTACCATTCTTTACTTAATTATATACCAACCAAAACATTTTCACAAAAAAGTAGTCACGGTGGCAAAGTCAGAGAAAAAAATTCCCATGGTT
>WQUF01000350.1 GCA_009785875.1 Oscillospiraceae bacterium
TAGGGAAGATTTTTAGTTTTGAAGCATTATATATATGAGAGGTTTTTTGGAGGGGATGTATATTGCTTGATAGTGAAGATGATGAGTATTTAATCGATGAAGTGATAAAAGGGAATGTAGAGCTTTTTACAAAGATAGTCATGAAATATGAGCAATATGCTTATAAATGCGCCATAATCATTTTAAAGGATCACCATTATGCAAAAGATGCAGTGAATGAGGCGTTTATGAGGGCATATCGATCTCTTAGGGCTTTTAGGAATGAGAATTTCAAAAGTTATTTTTTAAAAATAGTGTATAATTGCTGCTATGAGATCTTGAGGAAAAATAAAAGGTTAGAGTTTAAAGATTTAAATTCAGAGGAAGATAGCCTTGATTATACTGAATTTGATTTTGAAAAGCTTGATGATAAAAAGATCGTCATAAAAGCTTTGCAAAATCTACCGCTAGAGGACAAGACTATTATCATGTTGAAGTACTATTACGATTATGATTACGATAAAATTGCAAGTTTTCTAAAGATAAAGCCTGCAACTGTTGGTTCAAGATTATTTAGAGCAAAAGAAAGACTAAAAAAAATACTTAGAGAGGGAGGTGTATATTAAAATGGATCTCATGGATAAGATGGAGAATGAGAATAGAGCTATAAAAAATGCTTTCGATGGTATAGAGGACATGGAAGATATAAGCTTTAGCATTTTGAGTCAGATAAGAAATGAAAAAAAGATCAAGGTTTCCATCAATTTACTTCCTGTTTTTATGGTCTTCTTAATATTTTTTTCTCTTAGCGGTTTATTAAAAGATAATTTTAATATAGAAAAATTCATAAATTTGATTACAATTTTGAATTTTATCTCACCATTGATTAAAGCTTTAATAAGCGTTCATTATATAGCCTTTATTTTAAGTGAAATATCTATTATATTTATTATTATTATTTTTTTGGTACAGAAAGGATGTGTTAAAAATGAAATTTAAAAAGTTATTTGTCGCTGTTTGCTTGTTTGCCTTATGTCTTGGCTTTACTGTTTTTGCTACAAATACAGCAAGTGGAGGAGTCAATTTTTTTTCTCCACCAAATCAAGTTTCAGATGTGGTTTTAAACCAAAAGGTGTTTGGAATAACTGTCATCACAGGAAATAATATCGATGTAAGTGCTGATATCGATGGTACTTCTATTGTATTTGGAAATGGAATCGATATAAAGGGCAATATTAATGGAGACTTGATAAGTTTTGGAAATTATATTACCATGGAAGGAAGCGTGGATGGCAACTCTTATCTGTTTGGTAACTCAATAAGTTTAATTGGAAAAGTATCTCGAGATTTTTTTGGATTCGGATCGAACATATCCATTAAAGATAGTGCACAAGTTCTTCGCGATGTCATCATGTTTTCTGCAAATAATACTGTAACTGGAAATGTTGGAAGGAATATATCGAGCTATGCTGGAACTACAAGTTTAAATGGAAGCATCGGTGGAAATGCGTATATAGAAGGAAGCATGAATTTAAACAGCAGTGCCACGATAAATGGTAATTTAAACCAGGTTAATGATAAAGAAGATAGCTTAAATGGAGCGAAAGTTTCCGGGGATGTAAAATACACTTATAGAAACCCTAATGTCAATGAAATTACTATGGCACAGAGGATTTCTAGCACTATTAGATCGTTTATTTTCTTCTTAATTTTAGGAACTGTCATTTGGCTGATTGTCATATTTTTAAAGCCATCTTTTATAAAAAAAGGGATGGATCTTTTAGAAAAGCCATTACAAACCATTGGTCTTGGAGCGATAATCCTAATTGTAGCTCCAATAGCAATTATAATAACGCTTATAACAATCGTAGGCATACCCATTGGGATTATCTCAGCTATGATTTATGGAATACTGATATATCTTTCAAGGTTTTTGTTCTCCATAATAATTGCAAATTTTTTAGTAAAGAAACTTAATTTAAAAAGCTTTCACAATAATTTCTGGTATGTGCTTTTGACATTTTTAATTGTGAGCATACTATCTAAAATACCATATTTGAGCACCATTTTAGCTATAGCTTATGTGTGCGCTGTGTTTGGAATGGTATTCTATAAAAATCATAAAGATTCTTATATTGGATAAAGGCAAATGCCTTTATCCTTTATTTATAAGGCTTTCTAAAACTTCCATATTTAGTTCAGAGAAACTATCTATTATTAAACTTGCATCTTTTAATTCATCTTTTTTATGAGTAGTGGTGATTGCAATGACCTTCATATTTGCACTTAATGCTGATTTAATTCCTGGAATGGAATCTTCGATGACTATGCATTTATTTGGATCTTCATGGATGCCCTTTGCTGCCTTTAAATATATTTCAGGGTTAGGTTTTCCTTCATTAACTTGCATTGCATGTATTATAAAATCAAAATATCCCCGTATTTTTAAATTGTCCACAATAAAATCTAAATTAGAAGGCTGAGCAGATGTTGCAAGTGCTATTTTGATGTGGTTTTGTTTTAAAAGCTTTAAAAAATCTATTACTCCTTTATTTTCTTTTAAATATGGCTTATATAATGTTCTATATGTGAGTTCTTTTTCATCGCTAAATTTTAATACCTCATCTTCACTTAATGTCCCTTTGAAAATATGGTCTAAAGCAGTTTTATTTGTAGTTCCAAGGATATAATTCTTTATATCATAATCAGATAAAATGATATCATATTTCTTGCAAAAAACATCCCAAGCCTTTACATGGAATTCACTGTTTATGATGATTACCCCATCCATATCAAAAATAACTGAAAAATCTTTCATACATCACCATCCTAAATATGATTTCTATTTATTATATTATATTTCATAAATATCAAAAGAGGAATATGAGTTTATCACTTTATTGCTTTAATAGGTAACCCCTATTGAAAAGAATATGTATGGATAGTTATTTATAAATATTTATTATAATTAAATAATTCGAATTATTATTTTTAATTAACAGTATAAAAAAAGTGAAACTGCAAATATTAATTTTAGAATTTGATTTGAGATTTTAGATTTTTAATTAAATATTAAATTTTAATATAATTTTTAATGAAGGAGGACAATTTGTGGAAAAGAATAAAAAACATATTTTTAAAAAGCTCAGAAAAAGCATAAATAGTTTTTTAGTGCTTTTAATTTTTATAGAAGCATTTATGATAAATATACAAAAGGTAGAGGTAAAAGCTACTATTCCTCCAAGCACTCTACTTGCAAACGTAGCAGATACTTTTGGTGGGCCACATGGTTGTATGATGTATTTGCTGGAAAATGGTACTTTATATGCAGGAGGAACACCAATTGGTGGTGGGCAGTTGGGAACCGGTACAACTTCCACAGCTAGATTAACAGCTACAAAGCAAGTAAATTTAAGCAATTTAAAAGGAAAAGTAAAGAAAGTAGAGATTGGATTTAACTACTCTCTATTATTGGATGATAAAGGCTACATTTATTCTACTGGTCAAAATGAATATGGGCAATTAGGTATGGGAAATACAACAGCATTAACCGTATTTACTAAGATACCGCTGCCTGCTGGTGTAACAATCACAGATATTTCAGTGGGTTCCAGAACAGCATATGCTTTATCCTCAACTGGAGACCTTTATGGATGGGGAGGCGGTGGATATGGTGCTTTAGCTCAAGGTGGAGGCTCAACAGGTAATACTGTTCATTCTACACCAACGGTCATTCAAACTGGTGTCAAGTTTTTTTCAGCTAGTAAGTCCGACGGTTATTACTCTACAGATTATTATAATTCTCTTTATATAGTTAAAAATGATGGAAATCTGTATGTCTGTGGTGCAAATAACTATGGCCAACTGGGAATTGGAAGTACCACGAATCAAACTTCATTTGTAAATATAGCGATGTTCAATGGAAAAGGAATAAAACAAGTACAAGCTGGTAGCAGCAAAGCTTTTGTGCTTTTTAATGATGGGACAGCCCATTCATGCGGCTTAAATAACTGGGGAGCACTTGGCGTAAATGGTTCAAGTACTGCTGGAAAAACTCCTGCTTTAAGAACAAATAGCGGCAATGTAACAACCTGGGCTCCAATGGTAATACCAAATGGATATACCATTGAAAAGTTTTTTAGGGGAAGTACTGCTCAGCTATATCAACTTAGCGATAAACAGGTTTGGGGCTCTGGAACAAATGATAGAGGGGATTTAGGATGTTATAGCGAAAATAATACGTGGAATGGTGGCTCACGTCCTGCCGATAAATATCTTATGATAAATATTTGTACTTTGCAACAAGTTGATCTAAATGGGAATTTGGTTCAATTAAGCGGCACAGCCGGTGGAGGTGGAACAGCAGCGCAAAATCGTACGGATCCGATTATTTATAAAGATGGACCAATAAAAGCACTATCAGGGAGCTGGGATGAAAGCTTTATGGTAGATTCTTCAGGTTATCTGCGGGTATCTGATGATAACGCTGAAGCTGATACAAGCACAGTTGCATATGCACCAGAAAAAGCTTTAAATCCATCAACACGGCAATTCTATAGAATGCAAACGGCTCAAAGGATGATAATTGACCCTATAATAACTTTTACAGGTCAAGTAAGTACTACTACTATGACTATTGATGGAGTTCCTACTGAAGTTCCAGCGAACCCAACTACTATAACTTTCGGTCCTCAGCAATCAAGTACAGTGCCAGTATATGAAAAATATACAATTTATAAATATACTATATCTACAAATACAAGAGGAGCTGCAGTCATTGTGTCTACTACTACTGATTCAGCTCATTTAGTCACAAGTGGCCCATTATCTTTGGATGTTGGAACCATGATAAGAAGCGGTGCACTGCTGCCTGGAGATTACCTAGTTGAAGCCTATAGAACTGCAACTATCCCATCTGGTGAAGTAGGAGCAGGAACAGCCCTTGAGAGCAACCGTATAACAAGCATATTTACAGTAGCTAAAAATGTAAAATTAACTTATGATCCAAATACAGGGACAGGCACAGCTCCAGCTCCTCCTACAGACTATCCGGCAGGGAGCAATGTAACTGTACTGGGCAATACATTTACTAAGACTGGTTATGAATTTACAAAGTGGAATACTGCAGCAAATGGATCAGGTACCTCATATAATGCCGGTGACACCATTAATAGCATACCCACCGATATTATACTTTATGCTCAGTGGACCCCAGCAGCAAATATAAGAGTGACTTACAACGTCAACGGTGGAAATGCTCTCACACCAGCTTATAAAACAGTGACATTTGGAGATCCATACGGAGAACTTCCAACACCAACAAGGACAGGATACACATTTACAGGATGGGCAAGAAATGCAAATGGGAACAATCCTGTAACTGCAACCACCATAGTAAACACTGCAACAAATCACAACATCTTTGCTCTATGGACTCCTGTTACAAATATTAAAGTCAATTTCGATTCAAACGGAGGGAGTACAGTCAATCCTATAACAGTGACTTATGATGCACCTTATGGAGATCTTCCAACACCAACAAAAACAGGCTATAAATTTACAGGATGGACTGATGCTAAAACAGGAGGGAACTCTATAACTTCTACATCCATAGTATTAACTTCCACGGATCATACATTATATGCTCAGTGGACTGAGACTACTAATATAGTGGTTACATTTAATTCAAATGGAGGGAACTCTGTATCGCCATCTACAATGATAGTGACATTTAACCATCAGTATGGAGAAAATGGAGCACTACCGACACCGACGAGAACCGGATATAAATTTACAAAATGGACTGATGCACAGACAGGAGGAAACGAAATAAATGCAGCATCATTAGTGACAAATGCATCTGATCACACATTGTATGCACAGTGGCAAGCAACCACAGGCATTATTGTTACTTTTAACACAAATGGAGGAGGCACTGTAGCACCAACGGATAAGCCTGTAATTTATGATAGCCCATACGGTTCTCTTCCAACGCCAATAAGAGCAGGTTATGACTTTAAAGGATGGACAGATGCTCCAACAGGCGGAAATCCTATCACTGATGCGACCATTGTAAAAAATCCTGCAGATCATACCATATATGCACAGTGGGCCGCAAAAACCAATATATTGGTTACATTTAATACTAATGGAGGAGATACTTTAAGTCAACCTTCAAAATTAGTGACTTTTGACAGCACCTATGGAACTCTGCCAACACCAACAAAATCTGGATTTAAATTTAATGGGTGGTTTACTGAACTGGAAAGTGGAACTATGGTTACTGAAAGCACTAGAGTAACAAATCCAGATGACCATATATTATATGCTCAATGGACACTTTTTGCTAATATCGTGGTGACCTTTGACCCAAATACTGGTGACACGGTGTCCCAAACTACTAAAAATGTAGCTTATTTAAATCCATATGGAACCCTTCCAACAGCGACAAAAGCAGGTTATACATTTTTAGGCTGGACAGACGCACAAACAGGAGGAAGTCCAATAACAGAGACATCTACAGTAGCCACTACAGCAAATCATACACTTTATGCACAATGGATGTCTTCAGGGAATAATATAACAGTGACATTTGATCCAAATGGAGGAGATCAATTAATATCAAATACTAAACAGGTGACATATTTAAATCCCTATGGAATATTGCCACCAGTAACAAGGGCAGGGTTTAAATTTGTAGGATGGACAGACGCAGCCTCTGGTGGAAACCCTATCACTTCGGAAACCCCAGTAGGAATAAATGCAAATCATACAATATATGCTCAATGGACGACAGCTGGAGGAAATATTACAGTAACATTTGATCCAAATGAAGGAAATCTAACTGGTCAGAATACAATGCAGGTGACATTTGCAAATCCATATGGGTTAATGCCAACACCAACAAGAGCAGGATATACTTTTGTAGCGTGGGCAGATGCGAAGGCAAATGGGAATCCAATAACAAGTACCACTTTAGTAGGGATAAACACAAACCACACATTATATGCACAATGGACAACATCAGGAGGTAATATAACAGTAACATTTGATCCAAATGGAGGGAATCCGCTTTTAACAAATACTAAACAAGTGACATTTGCAAATCCCTATGGATTAATGCCAACACCAATAAGGACTGGATATAGTTTTGTGGGATGGACGGATGCGATAGCGGGAGGAAGTGGAATTACGGATTTAACATTAGTAGCAATAAATGCAGATCATACACTATACGCTCAATGGAAACCTCAGGGAGGGAATATCACGGTTACTTTTGATCCAAATGGAGGAGATCCTGTATCACCAGCTACAATGAAAGTGACATTTGCAAATCCATATGGAATAATGCCAACACCAACAAAAGCAGGGTATAGTTTCGTGGGATGGACAGATGCTCCTATAGGTGGAAACCCAATAACAGTAGTGCCGACAACATTAGTAGCAATAAATGCAGATCATACACTATACGCTCAATGGAAACCTCTAGGTGGGAATATAACAGTAACATTTGATCCAAATGGAGGAGATCCAGTATCGCCCGCAACTGTTCAGGTGACATTTGCAAATCCCTATGGGCTATTACCATCAGCAACAAGAGCAGGATACTCATTCATAGGGTGGACGGATGCAAATGTTGGTGGAACTCCTATAATTACATCTGGAACTTTAGTTGCAAGGAGCATGGACCATAAATTATATGCTCAATGGAAACCTTTAGGTGGTAATATAACAGTAACATTTGAACCAAATGGAGGAGAAACAGTAGTACCACCTACAATGCAGGTGACATTTGCAAATCCCTATGGGATAATGCCAACACCAATTAGAAGAGATTACACTTTTGTAGGATGGACAGATGCTCCAAATGGAGGTAATCCAATACTTCCAACAAGTTCAGTAGCAATAAATGCAGATCATACAATATATGCTCAATGGACTCCTGCAAGTGGTGGTACAATAACTGTTACTTTTGATCCAAATGGAGGGCTTCCATTACAGATATCAACGACTAAAGTATCCTTTGCAAATCCATATGGATTAATGCCTACAGCTTTAAGGCAAGGATATTTATTTACAGGGTGGTACGATGCACCTTCAGGTGGAAATATAAAAACACCGTTAACATTGGTTTCAACAAATGCTGACCATACTTTATATGCACAATGGGAACCGGAAACAAATAATAATACGACAAGTAATACAACAAGTGCAGGTGGAACAACAAGTAACACCACAAGTACGGGAGGAACAACGAGTAACACCACAAGTACAGGAGGAACAACGAGTAACACTACAAGTACAGGAGGAACAACAAGCAACACCACAAGTACAGGAAATACCACAAGCGCAGGCAATACCACAAGTGTAGGCAATACCACAAGTGCAGGCAATACCACAAGTGCAGGTAACACGATAAACGTAGGTAACACAACAAGCGCAGGTAATACAACAAGTATAGGAAATACTACAAGCGTAGGTAACACCACAATCTTAGGCAACACAACAAGTACAGGTAATACAACAAGTGCAGGTAACACTACAAGCAATATAACTTACAATACAAATATTAAGGTAACATTTAATTCAAATGGTGGAAATCCAGTATCACCTAGCAGTATCCAAGTAGTTTTTGCGAATCCATATGGGATGCTTCCAACACCGACAAGAACAGGATATGATTTTGTTGCATGGACAGATGCAATAGTAAATGGGAATCCAATAACGAGTACGACACTAGTAGGAATAAATGCAGATCATACTCTATATGCTCAATGGACACCCCAAGGAGGGAATATTACAGTTACATTTGATCCAAATGGAGGAGATCCTCTATTAGTAAATACTAAGAAAGTGACTTATGCAAATCCATACGGAATATTGCCAACACCAACACGATCTGGGTATACCTTTGTAGGATGGACTGATGCACCAGCTTCCGGAAATGGAATTACAGAATTATCATTGGTGACAATCAACAGAGATCACACATTATATGCTCAGTGGAAACCAAATGGAGGAAATATAACAGTAACCTTTGATTCAAATGGAGGTTTACCAGTAAGTCCACCTACAATGCAGGTAACATTTGCAAATCCATACGGACTGCTTCCAACGCCAGTTAGAGTGGGATACACATTTGTAGGATGGACTGATAGCCCAAGTGGAGGGAATCCAATACTGCCAACAAGTCTAGTTGCTATAAACGCCAGCCATACGATATATGCTCAGTGGAAACCACAGAGCGGCAATAATATAACAGTAACATTTGATCCAAATGGAGGAAATCCAGTAGTGCCACCTACAATACAGGTAACATTTGCAAATCCATATGGTCTGCTTCCAACACCATTAAGATCAGGATATACATTTGTAGGATGGACTGATACAAATACTCCTGGAAGCTCAATAATAACACCAACTTCTATAGTTGCAAGAAGTACAGATCATATTCTATATGCTCAGTGGAAGCCAGAAGGAGGAAATATTACAGTAACATTTGATTCAAATGGAGGTAATCCTGTTGCACCGCCTTCTATGCAAGTGACTTATGCTAATCCATATGGAATAATGCCAACACCAGTCAGGGATGGTTACTCTTTTATATGTTGGACAGATAGCCAAACTGGAGGGAATCCAATATTGCCAACAAGTACTGTAGCTATAAATGCTAATCATACAATTTACGCTCAGTGGAAACCTTTGGGAGGAAATATAACAGTAACATTTGATCCAAATGGAGGGAATCCATTAATAGTTTCAACAACAAAAGTAACTTATGGAAGTCCATATGGAATAATGCCTACACCTGTAAGACAAGGATATACATTTATAGGGTGGAGTACTACGAAAACAGGAGGAACAGCTTTTAAAAGACTATTTATATTCGTCTCAGTTAGTACTGATAATATTATAACACCATTAACGATAGTATCAATTAGTACTGATCATACTCTTTATGCACAATGGGAACAAGAAACAAATAATAATACAACAAGTAATACAATAAGCAATACAACAAGCAATACTATAAGTAATACAACAAGTAATATAACCGGCAATACAACAAGTAATACAATAAGCAATACAACAAACAATATAACAAGCAATACAACAAGTAATACAATAAGCAATACAACAAATAATATAACAAATAATATAACAAGCAATACAACAAGTAATATGACAAGTAATATGACAAGTAATATGACAAGTAATA
>WQUF01000351.1 GCA_009785875.1 Oscillospiraceae bacterium
TAATTGTTTATTAGCTTTTGTTAACTTTTGTTGTTTAAATTTTAAATCAATTTTATTGCCTTGTCAATTAGTAAGCATATTCCTTTTTTAAACACGTTTTGATAAATTTAATTAATATTCTTTTAGAATTTATAAAAAATAGACTGTAAAAGAATACTAGATAGTTAAAACTTGAAACAATTAAGCATTATTTGTTAGTAGATAAAATTGCATACTTAACTCTAAAATATAAATTTAGAGCTAAAGGAGAACTAAAAATGTTACTAAAAATCAAAAGAACCTTTAGTTAATATTCACTAAAAAACCATACATTTTTTATCGATGTTAAGAGTATATGTACATAAGATATATTTTTGTGTATAACAAATAAGCCATCACTCTTGTTTCTTATATTTTTAATTATATTTATCTTATTATATAATTTCTTACGATCATGTCGAATGATTTTTATTTAACTGCTTCCATTTTCTTTATACTTATTGCTAAGAGTTTATTTATAGTAACTTCATCTAATTTTCTAGCATCGAGATAGTATCCTATTTGTGCCATATTAAACTTAGTTTTAAAGATGTTATTAAATCTTCCTGAAGATACCATAGCTCGAAGTTTTGCATATTTTTCTTTGAAGGTGAGCAAATACTTTAAAAATGTATCCAATAGTAAACTACAAACGGTTATTGATATTGTTGTCATATATGGTTCCATCTTTTCTATCCTCTTTAAGAGTTTTTCCAGGTCCTCCATTGTAATATCTTTTTTCCCCGTCAAAAGCTTTAATCTGTGAATTGCTTTGACTCCTTCTACTCCATAAACTTCCAGAATCTTCTCTTGAGTCTCTTTTGGTACTTTCGCAAGATAAGTAGCTACTTGCAATGTTATCTTCTCATCGTACAAAAGTGCAAGACCTGTGTTGCAAAGATCTCTGATCTTCAGAAAATTAAATGTGGTAGCTTCGCTGACATTAAACAACTTCGCAATCTCCATTCCGACATTTTTCTCGTTCCTGTATTTTTTGCATTCTTTCATCAATTGATAGTTCTCAATCAAAGCCCTGATCATATTGAATTTAGAGATCCTTCTAAAACAAATGTTCGATTCAATCATCATCGTGCGGATTTGAAGCTCATCTATTTCGTCTAAATTAATCACATAGGTCGGAATATACTTATATTTATCGCTAAATCCAGTTTTTTCATAGAGATTGCAATAGGCGATCAATCGAACCCTTCCAATTATTACGCTATATCTGCCATCTTTATCGATAGTGCAGTAGATTGGATTGAGTAACCCAACGTTTTCAATGCTTCGCATCATATCATACTGCTCCATCTGGTCTGGCAGATCAAAATGATTCCAATCGCTAAAGCTATCTTGAATTTCTTCAACATTTACCATCTGAAGATTATTGTGAAAACAAGGCTTTTCATTTATGCTTTGAGCTCGAAGTTTAAGGATCTCCCTTTCTCTATCAGCACGCATTTTTATCTCTTCAGCAGTACGAGGTATAATAAGTTCTTCTGAATGCAATCTAGGATCAGGAATATATGGCTTTAAGTTCATTCCCAATTCTCCTCTTTCTAATTTTACTCTTTTCATAACTCTCTCCTAAACATTCTTATTATTTTATTATATGATCTAGGAAAATAAAAGTTACAAGTTAATTTAGAAATGTGACTTATAATACTACTTCCATGCCAGTGCGCAAAATTTCTATGACAAAAGGATTATCGTTTTTTATTTCTGAAGTCGGAAATACAGTAGGTTCAAAATATACGCCTTTATATTTATGCATTAAACTAAGTAGTTCCCTAATAATATCAACACGCCGTTTATCGCCAAAGCTATCGAGAAAAAAGCATATGTCTATATCACTTTGCACAGTAGCCGTTCCCTTTGCATAAGAACCAAACAACACAACTTTATTTACAGGCAAAACATTCCGCACATCATTTGCATAACTTTCAACAAGTTGTTTTACGGTTTCAAAGTCAACAGCCATGAAAACACCACCTTTGTCTAAATTTAAACACTTATTCCGCATATTTTTCATCTCTTGCTTTTAAAAGTTCTTCCTTTTCATCTATACCTTTACGAATAATTCCATGGTATTTCTTCAATCCTTCCCAAGCTTCCAGAGCTTCTGAATTATCGTCTATTGCAGAAGAAGCAGGTATATTGTTATAGTTTGTATTTTCGCTGATTAAAAGATTATTTAAGCTTCTTAATATGTCTATTACATAAATCATTTTATCATCAGGAATATCTTGAAGCATTTTAATTGCCTTTTCTTTTAATGGTGTCATTTTTTATAGCTCCTTTCCAATGTTTTTAATTTATCCTTATCAAAAGGATATCCATTTTCGATAAGTTATCTTATTTCACTGCAACCCTTAATCTATATGAAAACACAATATCAAATTCATTTTGACACAATGAGTTCACTAAATAACAAAACTCATCAACATCATTCTTGATAGATGTGTCAATTTTCAGAGCAACTTGAATTGCACCTTGACTTAAAGCAAAGCCAATCATTCTTTGAGGAGTACATCTTTCTATATTATGACACATAATTTCTTTTAGAAAGCGAAATTTACCAAAAGAGTTAATCATATTTATATATGTACTTCTGTCATTTATAATTGCAGTTTTTTCTTGAGAAGAGCAAATATTGACACACGTATTTCTAAGTTTGAGATATGCTTCTTCAATGACCCAATCTATAGATGGAGGCCAATCACAATCAAAAATAGCAAGAACACCATCATTTTTGAGAACCCTGTAAACTTCAAACAATGTGCTATCAATATCCATCCAATGAAATGCTTGAGAAATAGTAATAATATCAGCATAATCAGATGGAAGGTTTGTTTGATTGGAAACTCCTTTATAATAGACAATATTATCCGACTTTGAATTCTTTTCTGCAGTAGCTCTCATTTCATCATTTGGCTCGATACCAATTATATTTTGAGCAATTTCACTCCAAATTAAAGTGGAAAGTCCTGTACCACTTCCAATATCTACAACGACTTCAGGTTTATTTTTAAAATACAATAATATAATCTTTTTGATGATTTCAGGTGGAGTTGGTCTACTATTATTATATAAATCAGGAAATCCACTAAATCTTTCAATATTTTTTTCATTAACTAATTTTGACATATCTCCAATTAACCTCATGTGATATCATTATAAAAATAAATTCGAACGCATCTCCATCAAGAAGAATGGTTCGAATTGTTTTATGTATGGAGGCGGGGGGAGTTGAACCCCCGTCCGAAAATAGTAACACCTAGACATCTCCGAGTGCAGTCAGTAATTTGACATTCCCTCTACTAATCTCCTACTGACAGGATAAAAGCTTCAGTAGCTTCATAAATTCTACTTCCATGGCAAAGCTTACATAGAGTAGTTCCCCACTAGTCGACGCCCTATCCTAAGCCGTGGGACTCATAGGTAGAACGTAGCCGCTTTAAGCAGCAGCTAAAACTAAATTATCGTTATTTGCGTTTATATTTAATCCCACAGTTTTTTAACGCGGGTCCATGGTGCCCTCGACTCGCTTTCTAAATATCACTCATCCCCGTCGAAACCAAATACGCCCCCCTATTAAAGGGTTTGTATCATAAACGCAAGATGTGTTTTGCTATTTAATAATACTATATTTATTATATTTAATCAAGTAAGAAAAATTACCAATTTTACTTTAATTTTCAAAATTTCTTAATAATTAACGTATCCAAAGAAATTGTATTTTACTGTTTTGCTCTACAGTGTCAAGTTCATGATGATCTGAAGTAACTATGATTGCATTTTCTACTGCTGCTTGAGCGAGAGCTATAGCATCTGCAAGTGATATTTTATAAGCTACTTTCAACTTACCTGCTTGTCGCAAAAGATCATCAGTGAGAACATCAAAAATTTTGATACAGCTGTTTTCTACAGTCGAAAGAATATTTTCAGCAAAATCTTCACCATTAGTTCTTAAATAACCATAGTAAGCTTCAAGCAGATTATATTTGTTCATTGTAACGATGCAATTATTATAAATAGCGTCAATTAACAAATTTTCAACAACATCTGCACCATTTTCATCATTGAAAAATGCTACTAAAGCACATGTATCAAGAACATAACTTTTCATTCTCTTATACCTTTGTCTTCAAATTCTTTTTCTTCTTGGCGGTATTCTAATAGTTTTTCAGTTGTAAACTTACTTCCCTTTGCTATTCCACGCAACTTGCTTATATCATTTAAAGGCAAAATAATAACACCGTTATCGTAGTTTCGTATTGAAACCTTTGTAGTTTGAAATCTTTCCCTAATGGGAGTAGGTAATATATCAGTATTTAAAATAACTTCACCCATTTTATTCAACTCCTAAATTAAGATTATGATACAATATTTATTTCATTTTATCAAGCAAGTTATAGTTAATTACAGCTTTAATTGTATTCAATCTTCCTTTTAAAATAGTCAATTTAGATCTTTTTTTAATTCCTGTAACATTCTCACCGTGTCGTATATAATTCATCAAAGGCTCATCTATATATGATATATTTTTTTTATAGAGCAAGCAAACAAGCCCAATCCACTGGTCGTGCATTTCAATCTCTTCTGGAAAAGGAAGTATTTCGTTTAACAGCTCTTTTTTAAATGCCATACATGCTCCAGTAAAGCTATTTTTAATTATATTCCCAATGATGCCTTGCTTTTTATTTCCATTGTAAATATTCCAAGATTCTTCAATTTTTTTAAGATTACCATCTAAAACATATGCATCATGAACTACGAGCCAAGTTTCAGGTGAATTAAAGTTCTCTAGAACCTTTTTTACTTTATCGCTCTGCCAAATATCGTCTTGATCGCATAAAAATATTATATCGCCATTCGCTTTTGAAATAGCCTTTTCAAAGCTTTTAATCGTTCCCATGTTTTTATCATTTATATATAACTGAACTTTCTCACCATAAATTTCCTTTATAATTTTTACTGTATCATCACCAGAGCAATCATCGACTATTATGATTTCATCATTTTTATTTAATTGAGGTATAACTGAATTTAATTGATCAATAATAAAATTAGCTCCATTATAAGTAGCTATGCATATCGAGATCATCGGGATATCCTTTCTTTATTTTAAAATGTTACCATATATTAATTATATTGATATTTTTATATCTTTCTAGTAAACTTAACTAATCAGATTTATATTTATGAAGGTGCAAATAATGAAAAATGAAATAAAGGAGCTTTTTCTACATAGAGAGCTATTAAAAAACTTAACTGCAAAGGACTTAAAGCTTAAATATAAAAGCTCTGTCCTGGGTTTTTTATGGTCGTTTTTAAATCCCATACTTCAGCTTACAGTATATAGCATTATATTTACATATATATTTCGAAATAACGATATTAAAAATTTCACTGTTTTTTTAGCTTCAGGATTGCTTCCTTGGATTTTTTTTAATACATCCATAATGTCAGCAGTTTCATCAGTTAATGGAAATTCAAATTTAGTAAGCAAAGTTTATTTTCCTCGTGAAATTATACCTATTTCAACTGTATTGTTCAACTTCACAAATTTTATCATATCCTTGGGCGTTTTATTTATTTTTTTGATAATGTTTAAATATATATCTATTTACTTATTATGGTTGCCTATTTTACTCGCTTTACTCATTTTATTTACAATAGGCCTATCCCTAATATTATCCTCTTTAAATGTGAGATACAGGGATATACAGCATTTAATTGAAGTTGTATTTCTTCCATGGATGTATTTAACTCCTATAATATATCCTAGAACTAGTGCACCAGAAAAACTTCAAAATATTTTATTATTTAATCCTATGACATCGATAATCGAATGCATCAGGAATGTAACTTATTATTGCAAAAATCCTAGTTTTAAAGAACTAATACTATTTACTATAGCTTCTATTCTGGTTTTTATTATAGGCTTTAAAGTATTTAAATCTCGTGAAAAGACTTTTGCAGAGGAGATATAGTATATTATTATGATAATGATAGAATTTAAAAATGTGACTAAATATTTTAAAATTTATAAAAATAAATCTAATTCAATAAAAGAGAGTTTTGTAAACAAAATTTTAAATAGGAATAAAATGGAAGTGAACAGATTTCCAGTTATTAACGATACTTCTTTTAAAATATACAGCGGTGAAACTATAGGCATTATAGGTGAAAATGGAACGGGAAAGAGCACAACATTAAAATTGATTTCTAAAATATTGTATCCTAATTCGGGAGAAGTTCATGTGCATGGATCTATTGCGTCTCTGCTTGAGATAGGAATAGGCTTTCAACCCGATTTAACAGGAAGGGAGAATGTTTTTTTGTATGGATCTATATTAGGGTTAAAAAAGCATGAGATTGAAGCTAAATATGATGATATAGTTAATTTCGCTGAAATTGAAGAATTTATGGATAGTGCTGTAAAAAATTATTCTTCAGGTATGTATATGAGGCTTGCTTTTTCTGTAGCAACTTCAGTGGATCCGGATATACTATTAGTAGATGAAGTTTTATCTGTGGGAGATGCTTCTTTTCAAAAAAAATGCATCGATAGGATCATGGATTTTAAAAATAGAGGGAAGACTATAGTGTTTGTATCTCATGATATGGGATCTGTTAGAAAGATTTGCTCCAGAGTTTTTTTTATAAAGCGTGGAGGAATTTTTACTGAAGGAAGTCCTGAAAAGATGATTGGGCTTTATTTAAAATTGGTTAAAGATAAATATTTAGGGATTAATTCTAGTTTAGATGAGGAAAATGCTGTTTTAGATGTTGATTTTAATGTCCATAGAGCTATGGAATACGCCCATCTTCAGGAAGGCAATAAAAAGCTTGAGATAACAAAAGTTTATTTTTCAGATTTGAGTGGCAAAATAATAAATATTTTTGATTCTGGGGAAGATTTTAAAATAAATATTGAATTTAAAAAAAATGAGGAAGTCGAATCAGCTATTGTTGGATTTGAAATCATAACTCCAGATGATTATTTATTAATATATAAATCATCTAATCAAGATGCGGTGGAATTAGTCGATATAAAGGAAATTAATTTTATTTCTATACTTGTAAAAGATCTGAGGCTCGTTTCTTCAAATTATTATTTATCACCGTTTTTGATAAATGAAGATCACGATAATAAAGAAATTTTTGATTTCAGAAGAAAAAATTATATTTTTAATATTAAAGAAAATAATATAAGGGAATATGGTAAGATAAGGGTTCAATGTGATTGGGACTTTTAACCCGGGAGATAAATATGAATAATGATAAATCGGTCTCATTTATAATAGTAAACTATAATGGAATAGATCATCTCAGTAATTGCTTTAAAGCTTTATCAGAATTGGACTATCCAAAAGATAAATTAGAATTTATAGTTGTGGACAATGGCTCTGTGGATGAATCAGTGCAGTTTTTAGAAAAGAATTATCCAGATGCAGTGATGATTAAGAATAGCTCTAATGAAGGATTTGCGAAGCCTAATGATGATGCTGCTAAAATCGCTAAGGGTGAATATTTAGCTCTTTTAAATAACGATATGAGGATAGATGGCAATTGGCTAAATGATATGCTCTCTACTTTAAATGAGTGTAAAGATGATAGCTATGTGTGCGTTGGAAGCAAAATTCTCAATTGGGATGGCAGTAAAATAGATTTTGTAGAGGGCAGCATAAATTTATATGGTCATGGCTATCAAATCGATAGTGGGAAAAGCATACAGGATATTTCAGATGATGAATTAGTCGATAAAGATATTTTGTTTGCTTGTGGCGGAGCGATGATCATTAAAAGAGATATTTTTCTTCAAATTGGTGGATTCGATGAGGATTTCTTTGCTTATTATGAAGATTGCGACCTGGGATGGAGATTATGGATTCTAGGCTATAAAGTTAGATTTTGCTCGAAGGCTATATGCTATCATAAGCACAACAGCACATCAAAGAAGATGAATAGAAATTTTGTACTCAATCTTTATGCAAGAAATTCCTTATTTACAATATATAAAAACTATGAAAATGAACATTCAGAAAAGATGGTTTTAATATCTATCATTTTGAGGAATTATTTAAATGAAAATTCATCCACTAATTTTCCAAATGAGGTGCTTGTAAAAAGTGCATCTGATTTTCTTACAGATATAGATAAAATGTCGGTTAAGAGAGATTACATACAGCAAAATAGAAAGAGAAGCGATGAATTTATTTTCCAGAGTTTCATCAAAGATCCCATGAGAAATATTTTGACTGTAGATAATGCAATAGGTCATTACAATGGTTTAAAGAAGTCTTTAGAATCTTTTCAATTGAATAAAGGATATTTTAAATCTAAATTAAAAATCTTGCTCATAATCTTTGAATTAGTTGGAGAGAAGATGGCTGGCCCGGCTATAAGATATTTTGAATTTGCAAGAGAATTAAGCAAAGAACACGATGTTACTCTGGCATCCCTTGGAAAAACTAATTTAGACATGAGTAAGGAAAATTTTAAAATTGTAAATTTTACTCACACTGATCAAGAGGAATTGTTTAAAGCGACATTTGAGTGCGAAGTTTTAATTTTTCAGGGACTTATCCTCGAACTTCTAGCTCCTATTAAAAATGCAGCAAAAGGGAAATTTGTAGTAGTAGATTTATACGATCCTTTTAACATAGAACTCTTAGAATCAAGAAAGCAGACTCCCATCGATAGAGATATAGAGATGGCGAGTTACGACTTATATGCCCTTCTTGAACAAATAAGATTAGGCGATTACTTCATTTGCGCAAGTGAATATCAAAAAGAGTTTTGGCTTGGAATGCTAGAGGCTTATGGTAAATTTGATGAACAAAAATATAATATTGAGAATATTATTGATATAGTCCCTTTTGGAATAACAAATAGGGATCCGGTGCTTTCAAAAAAGTTATTAAATTCAAAGATCAACAATTTAAAACCTGATGACAAAGTGTTCATTTGGGGTGGAGGAGTATGGAATTGGTTTGATCCTATAACAATCGTTAAAGCTATTTATGAAATTTCAAAGGTAAGAGATGATGTTAAATTATTCTTTCTTGGAGTAAAACATCCAAATCCAGAAGTTAAAGAGATGGAAGTTTTAACGAAGACTGTAGAACTATCTGAAAAACTCGGGATAAAGGATGAGTTTGTATTCTTTAACATGGATTGGGTTCCATATGATACACGAGAAAATTATTTTTTAGAGTCTTATGCTGGCATAAGCTGTCACTTTGATCATCTTGAGACTAGATTTTCTTTTAGAACTAGAATTTTAGATTATTTATGGTGCGATTTACCCATTATCTCTACTAAAGGTGATTTTTTTGGAGGAGAAATTGAAAAACATTCATTGGGAATCACTATAGAACCTGAAGATGTAGAAGATTGCATGAATGCCATATTAAGGCTTATCGATGATAAAGAATATTATAAAGAATGTAAACAAAATGTAAAAGCATATAAAGAGACTCTAAGATGGGATAAGGTTATTGAGCCACTTGAGAAAAGATTAAATGAAGATTTAATTAAATTAAAAGAGCCTGAAAAAATTCCAGCTGCACCTAGTACTGACTCAATATGGGCTGAGAGGCATTATCTAAAGACTAGGATATTGGTTAACTTAAATTTTATTGGATATCCATCGATTAAGCAATATATCAAGAACAATGTAAAAATTTTTCTCTTCTTTTTGTTTTATCTTGTGATATTTAAAGAGATATTAAAGGTGAATCAAAATGATTATATATTCTTTCTTGTGTCAGGGCTTATACCGTATTTCTTTTTAGATAGAACGATTAGAGCGTATTTTTCATACTGCATTCCAAATCTCATATCTTCTAATAGAATTATACGTTTTTGTGATGCTGCATCTATCTTTGTGGTGTACTCAATATTTTTTTTACCAATTTATTTGGTATTTAGTTTAGCCGCTTTTATATTTGATAAGATTTCTCTAATAAATATGCTTTGGTGCGTTTTATCTTATTTAAATATATCTGCTTTGATACTCTTTGTACTTATGGTTACCATGATGTTTGCTATAAAAAAGCCTAGGATGTTAAACAGAACATGGATAGGTGTGTTGCCGTTTTTAGTGTTTATTTTACCGGTATTATTTGATGCTTCTTATTTAAGG
>WQUF01000352.1 GCA_009785875.1 Oscillospiraceae bacterium
TAGTCCTTGATATTCCTACTTTGTTAGCTATTATATTAGTTATATTCATCTGGTTTTTATATTTTTTGTTTTTAGATAACGCCGAATCGAGAGCGAGCACCGCTTTAATCTGGACATCTTTTGGCATCTTTCGGTAAGTTAAATTCGTCGATAGCACTATACCTTGAATTATAGACTCATCTGTATCTGGATGTAGGACTAGGCAAGGGATGTTATAATATCTTGACTCAAATGACTGATCATAAAGCTTCTTCAAAGCAGCAAGCCTCGACCTTCCGGAGACTACAGTATACATATCAGAATCCTTGCATTTTATTACCAAAAGTGGCGATAATACACCATATATTTCGAGGCTCTCCATTAAGTCAAAGAGTTCCTCATCGCTTGGATGTGGAAAGAAGTTTACAGAGCTATCTATATCCATTAGTCTAGTTTGCTCTATAAATTCAATTTTTTCCGTGAAACTGGCAAAAGTGTCTAAAAATAAATCACTGGTTTCGGGCTTTACAGCAGCAGAATTTGGAGTATTATCTATATTTAAATCCTCTTCATCAGCAAACTCTTTCATGTCAATATCATTTAAACTGAAGCCTTTAAGGTTCTCTTCCTCTTCAGAAGAGCTAAAGTCCAACTCCATTAAAACTTCTTCCTTTTCAATATCAATGGCCATAAATTCCTCCTATTAATTTTATGACTTATTATCTTATATCATATGTGTGGTTCATAGGAAAAATTACTATTTTTTTATAAAACAAGGGTTATATTTTACTTTAAAAAATGTGTATTCAATGGTAAAATTATATTAATAATTGTAAAATAATAACAAGGAGTTTTTAAATGATTTTTATCATAATATTATTGCTAATTATACTATTTTATTTAAAAGTCATATTGAATAAAGAGTTAAAAAAAGTTCTAATCTTTATAGTATTAATCTTAATAGAACTAGGTTATTGTGTTTATTGGTTTGTCCCTGTATCATTTTCTATGTATAAAGATCAACCAGTCAGTGTTAATGCAATCGGCATAACTGGTTATTATGATCAACCTCAACCTAATATTAATATATTAGGCAGTTCTGAACAATTAAAATTAACTAGCCAGCAAATTGAATTCACTGAACGACAAAAACAAGAACTTATCGATATTTTACTCGAGTCAAAGCTACATCGATGTTATAATTTTCAAGTATCAAATGGGATTTTTATGGGTGAAACTTTTTATTTAAGTGTTATTCCAAAATATAAAGGGGAATGGGAATATAAACGTGAATTTGATTTACACATATATGCTGGAGAAGGTTCTCGTAGTTTTGCTGTGACAACACCAGATGATTTCATTTCTAATTTACTGCTAAGGATTACAAACGGGAGATATATGCCAATAGACTATTTTAAGATAAGCAATTCGGAAAAAATAGCAGAATTTTTAAATAATCTACAATAAACTGTATTAATAAAGAGGATAGATTTTATGAAAAAAAAGTTAGTGATATGTGCCTTGATTATTTTCATTGGTATGGTTTTTTATTCTGCATATAATTTTGTTTATAATAAATACTACAAAATAGATTATGCATCGTTTAGCTATTACTATGGAACAAATATAGAAAAATCTCCAGACAAACAACACGTAGTATCAATGACTGTTTGTCGAGAAGAAGAAAACAATGCCATTTCTTATATCATCGGTATCGTAGCTACGAGGGGGATAATGACAATTATATTGATAATATTAAGACAATTTTTTTTCAGAAAGTTGATACAAAAAGTATAAATGAAAAAATAGTAAATGGTGTTACAGTACACAATTGGGTCGACCTGGTTTGGCTCGATAACAATACTATTAAAATAAATGGCATAATTGTAAATATTAACAAGGGATATGATTATAGAAGAAATCAAGCAGAAAGATATAACTAATATTTTTGTGAGGAAGGAGTATATGATATATTTAGTCATTTCATTTGTTTTATTGCTCATCGGTATTTTAACAGTTAAAATAGTGAAAAGTAGAAAATATAAAATAATGAGTATTTTTTACTTTTAGTTGCTATTTCAATTTGTATTTTGTATGGTTTTGATATACGCTTTACTGCATTAGAAGCAGCTTGAGTTAATCCATTTCTCAGCAAAGAATCTGTATTGATTGACGAGATTAATACTAAATATTTTAAGGTTTTCTTATATGATGATGTTGATAAATACCAAACTATCACAGTGGAACGTATAGGTCCTTTCTGGAAATTAAATGGATTTTCAACATATGTAAATAAAACTAACGATAGTTTAAAACTCATCGGTTGGTGCCATCTTCAAATTAAAGATAAAGGTGTTACTGTTGTTCCTGTACAAAGTTTTGATAGAAATGTCGCCTATATTAAGATGGGATCTTTTAGTGATGAACTTATAAAGGACATCCCTTATGGTGAAATAGTGGTTTTTACGTGGGATAAAATTGTACGATGGAACGACTTAAATGCTGTTGCATATTCAAATGAGGATAAGCCATTATATACGCTTGGATATGAAATCATTAACAGTTACATTGACATAAATGGATTAAAATGGATTTCTGTTAATTAATATATAAGATGCTGAAAAGCTTTAACTTTTCAGCATCTTATAAATTTACCTGTGATATAATAAATTCAAAAATAGTTCGTCTTAAATCAATAAGCCACATAGAATTTTAGAGGTTACTGTCAAATGGATAAAGTACTTTTTCGCATTGCACATATGAAGTTTACTGGCAGGTTGATTGGATTAGCATTAGCCTACTTTCCATTCATAGTTCCTGTCAAAAAGATTTTAATGAATAAAAATGATATATCGTTTTTTCATCCAGCACCATCTTACCCTGATCATGTATTAATCGTTCCCAGAAAAGTGGTAAAAAACTTATTTATGCTTTCGGCGGATGATTTTAGGTTTGTTGTGGATATGGCAATTCAAATACGCCAGAATAACCGACAAGCCTATGCCTTATTGATTAATGGAGGAGATAGGCAAGACATCATGCAAGCTCATTTCCATCTATTTAGCGATAATATTGCTTTACAAAAAATTTTTTTTTAGTTGCTTTTTAAATTTGGTAGTTGGATGCACATGGTATTTTGTGGGATTACTCACTTGTCGCATCCTCCCATAATTTATTCATTCCAGCTTGTATCTCTTCAGTGGTTGACCATAGTTCAATAGATGATTTACTAAATGATATATCAAATGGAATACCATTTTTTTCTATAGCAGCTATCAAGAACATTCTTACAGCAGTAGAAGTATCAATACCGAGTTTTTTAAAAAGCTGATCACTTTTAGTTTTGATGCTGTCATCAATGCGAATTTGAATTGTTGCCATATTCTATTCACTTCCCTACATGCTAATTATATGGTGTCAATAGATAATAAGCAACATATGTGCTAAAAAAGCTTAATAATTTATTTGTGAAGTTGAAAAAATATGTAACAAATACAATCTAAAAGTTGTATAATGATATTACAGGGGGGTATAATATGCAAGTACACCATTACCAAACAGCAGGAGGAAAAGATTTAATACTTGGATATATTAACAAATTAAGTATTGATGAAAAAGTAGATGGTCTTTCCGTGTTAGAAAAATTGGAAGAAAACAAACTTGACGAGTTAACAATTAAACCTTGGCAGGGTAAAATTTCAGAGGTATATTTTTATAAGCATAATAGGCTATTTTATGTTATTGTTGATGGTGAAAACATATATTTACTTCATGCTTGCCGAAAACAAAAAAACAAAACTGAACAGCAAGATGCCGAGAAAGTAATAAAAAGAGCTAAAGAGTTAGGGGATATTTTATCCATAAAATTTATATAAAGGGGTGCTACTCATGCCATTTAAAGAAGTAAATATTAAAGATGAGATAGAAAAAGAACGTAATTTGAATCCGACTTTTAAAAAAGCGTGGGATAATAGCCGTATGGAATACCATTTACTAGGTGAGTTAATAAGATTTCGAAAAGAACAAGGTTTAACACAATTTGAACTTGCGAAAAAATCAGGAAATAAACAGCAAGTGATTTCAAGAATTGAAAAAAGTGAGCAAAGTCCAACACTTAAAACATTGTGCAATCTAGCAAATGCACTTAATTTTGATATTAAATTTTTACCACGTGAACACTAAGCAAACTATTATCTACCTTAATATATTTGTTAAATATATTACGACTCTTTTGTATATACAGGAAGTCAATTAATCAAATATGACTAATTGACTTCCAAAGAAACCTTACGATTATACTTGCACCATATCTTTAAATTCAATCAACTTTACATTTTTGCCCAAATTTTTCACACATTCCGTGCTAAAGCCTGACTTTGAAAATAAATAAAAATACTTTTCTTTAAAATTAAACATCAAGCTCTTTTCAACTAACCCATCGATGATTTTTTGTGTAACTTGAGCATTCGTCCACTTACACTCACAGAAGATTGCTGAATTATCATCACAAGCGATGATATCAATTTCCTGCTCAAGGTTTTTACCCCACCATCTGCCTGCTTTATGGAAAAGAAATTCAAGTTTCTCTTCTATGTTTTCCTTCCAAATATATTGTTTGCATATTTCCTCAAAAACTTCACCCATGAATGATGGAATTTGACCTTCAATCCTATTATATACCCTATTTATTGCACCTCGAGATATTAAGGAAACATTTTCAGGAATAAATTTATACCAAAAGCGAAACATGCTATCTTCTAACCTATATATAGTTTTTTTAGAGTTTTCATTGAGCATTGGATATTCTTTTTTTACAATTCCAAGGGATGAAAGGATGATCAAATACTTATTACATGCAGATGTTTCCATTTTAGTTTTTGTTGAGATTTCATTTAATTTTGAAGAGCCGTTAGCTATTGCAGTTATTATCTCATTATACATTTGAGGTTCTCTAAGTTCTTGCTTCAATAAAGTCAATGGTTCTTCAAACATATAAGAATTTGGATTTAAAAAATTATCGATAATATTAGTTTTTAAATCTTTATTATCATCTATTTGCGCTAAATATTGTGGAATCCCTCCTGTTATGCCATAGATTATCGCTTTATCATATATATCAAAATTCTTGTGAAAATCGATGGATTCAAAAAATGTGAAAGGCTTAATTTTAAATTGAGCAGTTCTCCTTCCGTACAGCGGACTTTGATAACCTAACACTTGATTCTCCATAAAAGACATAGAAGAACCGCACAATATGAGAAATAAATTGCTTTCTTTAAATTTAAGATCAATTTTTATCTGTAAAGATGATAATAGTGAGATGAAATTACTCATTTATTTTACTTACTAATGTCCACGTAAAAGTGGTATAATAATAGGAAAGTCGCAGGTGATGACAATTGGACGATAAAAATATTCAAAGTGAAGAAAATATAACTCAAATATACGATAAGATTTTTAAGAGGATCCTAACTCTTTCTAATGTGGCTGTAGTTAATTTTATTAATGGAATTTTTAGCAAAAATTTCCCTAAAAATAGCACATTGACCTATAATTGGACTGAAAATATAAAAAATAACCTTGAAAAAACTATAGCCGATACTATCATAACAGTTAATAATACTAAAAAATTTCATATTGAGGTCCAAATACATAACGAAAGTATTGCGATAAGGGTGTTCGATTACGGATATCAAGATGCATTGAAATATAAAAAGGTAGAAGACGACAGAATAATTCTTAAATTCCCACAGTCAAAAGTGATTTTTCTTGAACACAATAGTAAAACACCTGATACCGTTATACTAGAGTTAAATTTTGGAAATCAAGGCAATTTTGAGTATAAAATACCGACTATGAAGTTTTTAAATTACAGCATTGAAGAATTGAACAAACAGCATTTAGTTATATTGTTACCGCTATACTTGCTCAAGTTAAGAAAAGAAATTGAAAAAGAACCGTCTAGGGAGAATGCTTTAAAACTAAAAACATTGATAAATTACGGAATTATCAAATGCATCGATGATAACGAAAAGATGGGAAATATAACGCATGAAGACACCGTTGTACTGATAGGGTTGCTTAAAAGGTTATACGCATATTTATATGGCAGCATACAAAAATTTAAAGAGGAAGGTGTGGAAGGTATGATCACTGATAAATTAATTTTAGAAACTGATAAATTGATTTATGAGAAAGAAATGATAGTCAAAAAATTGACTGAAGCAGAAAAAGCTAAAGAAAAAGCTAAAGAAGAAGCTAAAGAAAACACTCTACATGAAGTAGCAAAAAACATGCTTAATGCTGGAATGCCGGTGGAACAGATAAAAAATATAACTAAATTGCCACTAGATAAAATAATAGAATTGCAAACTCAAAAATTAAATTGAAGATGATCTATTTGTAAAAATTCCATTCTTTTTATAGAGATGGAATTTTTTTATTAAATAAGAAGTCAATTAATCAAATTGACTTCTTATATACAAATGGCATGGAAAAAGCATCATCTCTCGATTTATCCTGAAGCTGTTCCTTAACAAAATAAAGGATATCTAAGCACGCCGACACTATGATGCTTTTTCCCATTGTAAGCATTTCAAAATGACTCTTACTGCGAGGAAAGGGACGCCTGTAAGGGTTATCTTTTGCTTCACAAAATATAAAACCTTCTTTATTAAAATCTTCAGTAGAGCAATTGAGATCTATGGCTAACTGCTTTTGCACTTCAGATAAAATATATCTATCTTTCCTCTCTATCATATGCAATGCCCAGTTGTTCCGGCGCACTCCTATGCTTCTTAATAGTTTGAATTGTTGTCAATATTAGGATCAAAATAGTAAATATATATGGAAGCATGCTCAGAAAATATGGCGAGACTGCTACAAATCCCAGTGCTTGTAATCTAAATCCAAGAGCTTGAACTCCTCCGAATAAATAAGCACCTAATATAGCTTTCACCGGATCCCATGAAGCAAATATTACCAGAGCAACTGCAATCCAGCCTCTTCCAGCCACCATATTTTCAAGCCAGGATGGTGACATTGAAAGAGATACATAAGCTCCTCCTATTCCTGCCATTGCTCCTCCAAATATTGTATACATATATCTTAAGAAGTACACATTCACTCCAAGAGCATCAGCAGCTGCAGGATTTTCCCCAATTGATCTCAAGTTTAAACCAAATCTTGTTTTATACAAATATATAAATAAAATTGGAATGATTAAATAAGAAATATAAACTAAAATATCCTGTTTGAAAAAAACTGACCCAATTATAGGTATATCTTTTAAAAGTGGAATATTTATTGGCATGAATTTATTTTTAAGTGGCAATCCTACAAAGTTCTTCCCTAAAAATCCACTAAGTCCAGTCCCAAAAATTGTAATTGTAAGTCCTGATACTACCTGGCTGACTCTTAAAGATATGCTTAAAAATGCATGAATTACAGAAACAAGAGCCGCCGCAATTGCAGCACAGATGACTCCAAGGAACAAATTGCCTGTAGAATAAGTCACCATAAACCCTACCACAGCTCCTACTGACATCATTCCTTCTACACCTAAATTCAATATACCTGCTCTTTCAGTGAATACTTCTCCTAAAGTTGCAAATAAAAGAGGAGTCCCAGCTATTACAGCAGCTGATAAAATTGCAATAAACATAGTCATATTATTATCACCCCTTTATAACTTTTATTTTATATTTAGTAAAGAAATCTCCAGCTAAAATAAAAAATAAAATTGCACCTTGAATCATTAAAGCAGTAGATCCAGAAAGTCCTACCATTTGAACTGAAAATCCTCCAACCAATAAACCACCAAATAAAAATGAAACTATGACTATCATAAGAGGATGTAATCTGGAAAGCCATGCTATGATTATTGCTGTATATCCAAAATTTGTAGATATTGTATCGGTTAAGCGGTGGCTTATACCTGCAACTTCTCCCATTCCAGCAATACCAGCTAATGCTCCGCTTAAAAACATCACAATTAGTATATTTTTCTTTATATTCATCCCAGCATAACGTGATGCTTTAGGGCTTTCACCTATTACCTTAACTTCATATCCCCATCTGGTTTTTTGTATTGCAAAGTACAGTATAAATGCCATTATTACTGCAATTATTATTCCAGTGTGTACTCTTGTTGTTCCAAATGTACTAAACCAAGAATTCTGGCCAAAAATTTTAGTGTAAGGAAAATTATATCCATTAGGATCTTTCCATGGCCCATAAACCAAATATTCAACCCAGTTAATAGCTATATAATTGAGCATGAGGGTTACGATAGTCTCATTAACATTCCATAAAGCTTTAGGAATAGCAGCGAGTAGGCACCATAGTCCACCAAATATAGCAGCTAATATGAACATAAGAGGAAGAGTAATAAAAAATGGTAGATTAGGCAAAAACATCGGCACCAAGCTTGCAGCAAAAGCACCCATGAATATTTGTCCTTCTGCTCCTATATTCCATAAAAGCATTCTAAACGCTATACTCACACCTAAACTTGCAAGTATAAGTGGAATTGCTTTGACTAAAGTTTCAGATAATCCATAAGCACTACCAAATGCGCCAGAAAACATCATCCCATATATAGCTAAAGGGTTTTGTTTTATCGCTAGTAAAAGAAATGAACAAAATATTAATGCTAGAATAACACCAACAATAGGAACAACTATATTTACGATTAATGGAGTTTCTAAGCGTTTTTCAAATTTTATTTTAGTCTTAGTATTGCTCATTGTTTTCCTCCCATTCTCTTAGCTCCAGACATCATCATTCCTAAATCATCTAGTTTAGCATCGTCTATATGAAGTATGCCCATAACCTCACCTTCATACATAACAGCCACCCTGTCTGCCATCATATATATTTCCTCCAGATCCTCTGAAATTAGGAGTATAGCTACACCCTTCTCCTTTTCATTGATCAATAGTTCATGTATTGAAAGCGTTGCACCAATGTCGAGACCACGGACAGGATAAACAGCTACCAATAATTTAGGCTCTAGACTAGTTTCCCTGGCAAGCAAAAGCTTTTGAATATTTCCCCCTGACATCATCTTTACAGGAACATCCGGACTTTGAACTTTAATATTAAAATCTTTTATAGCTTTTTCTGCTTTTTTATGAAGTGCTTTTTCATCGAAGAATATGTTTCCATACTCTTTCTTTTCATAATCTTTTAAGATCAAATTATCTAAAACAGAGAGATTGGTCACAAGACCTGTACCTTGTCTATCTTCAGGAACAAATGAAACCTTTTTTTCTATTATATCATGAGCTGTCTCTTGACTTATCTCCTCATCAGAGAGCTTAATGCTTCCGCTTGTGATCTTCCTTAAACCTGTAATAACTTCAGATAATTCCCTTTGCCCATTACCGGCAACTCCAGCAATTCCTAATATTTCTCCACCTTTTAATTCAAAAGATACATTTTTTAAGGCAGGGAGTCCTTTGTCATTTTCTGCATTTACATCTGTCAACTTTAAAACGACACCCTTTGATGTATCTTTTAAATTCATCCTTTTTATATCCAGCTCTCTACCTACCATTAGTTTAGCGAGCTCAGTGGATGTAGTATCGTTTTTCATGAGACTGGCAATAGATTTGCCTTCTCTAAGTATGGTTATCCTATCAGCATACTCCATAACTTCATTCATTTTATGGGTTATGAATATGACTGTCTTCCCTTCATTTGCCATCTTCCTAAGAGTTCCAAACAATTCTCCTACCTCAGAAGGCGTTAAAACTGCAGTTGGCTCGTCAAGTATCATTATTTCCATACCTCGATACAGCATCTTAATGATTTCAACTCTTTGCTGCTCTCCAACTGAAAGCTGCCATATCTTTGCTCTTACATCCACATCCAGGTTAAATTTCTTTACTATTTTCTCAAGCTTCTCCTCAGTATACTTTTGATTTAAAAATGTCATATCTTTTAAACCAAGGACGATGTTCTCTGTCACAGTAAAGGGATTTATTAATTTAAAATGCTGGTGAACCATGCCAATCCCAACATCTACAGCGTCTTTAGGGGAAGCGAGGGTATGTTCTTTCCCATTAATGAAAATTTGCCCTAAGTCCTGCATATATAGTCCAGTGAGTATGCTCATAAGAGTACTTTTCCCAGCCCCGTTCTCCCCTAAAAGCGCATGTATTTCCTTTGGATAAGCTT
>WQUF01000353.1 GCA_009785875.1 Oscillospiraceae bacterium
TCATCCGGATAAAATATTAGATTTAATGCTCATGGATTCTTTGAATTCAGAATTAAAGAATTTTGCGAAGGAGAAGCTCATAGAGAGGGGCATAAAGTTTCTTGAATCCACCATTGGTTGTACGGTTGGTGCTCATGCAGGGGAGAGAGCTTGTGGGGTATTTTATATAGAGAATTGTTAGTATTCATATTAATTGTGCATAATGAATAAACATGCGACAGCATGTTTATTCATTATGCAACAGTCCCATTTTTATCAGTGAATTTCTAAAAAGTTTTCAATAATTTTTATCCCACTAGGTGTAAGTATAGATTCAGGATGAAACTGTAGACCATATACAGGATATTCTTTATGACAAACTGCCATGATTTCATCATCTAGAGTCCATGCTATGATTTTTAATTCATTTGGTAGAGTATCTTTTACGCAAGCTAAGGAGTGATATCTTGCTGCCTGTATAGTGGCTGAAAGTCCTTTAAATAAGATGTTATTCTCATCGATTACAACCTTTGATGCTTTTCCGTGCATTAATTTGACTGCATATGATACCTTACCGCCAAAAGCTTCATAAATCCCTTGATGACCGAGGCAAATTCCTAAAATGGGTATCTTTTTATAAAACTCTTTCACAGCCTGAATGCATATGCCAGATTCAGAAGGTTTTCCAGGACCTGGAGAGATTACGATGTGATCAGGTGAGAGTTCCTTGATTTCATCCAAGCTTATTGCGTCATTTCGTACAACTTTTATCTCAGCCTTTTTGCTGTAAGAATTTAAGATCGATCCGATAAGTTGGTACAGATTATACGAAAAACTGTCATAATTATCAATTAAAAGTACCATCAGTTGAGCCCTCCTTCGGAATTATCAATTAAAAGTACCATCAGTTGAGCCCTCCTTCGGATTGTCTAAGTGCACTTTGAACTGCCATAGATTTATTTAAGCATTCCTGATATTCAGATTCTGGATTACTATCTGCAACAATACCTGCACCAGAACGTATAAACACTTTACCATTTTTCTTATATGCGATTCTAATAGAAATGCATGTATCCATATTGCCAGTAAAATCAAGATAACCTATTGCGCCACCATAAATGCCACGTTTGTTTTGTTCCAGCTCGCTGATGATTTGCATTGCACGTATTTTAGGTGCACCTGATAGTGTCCCAGCAGGTAATACAGCATTTATGGCATCGAGACTAACTTTATCCTCAAGAATTTCTCCACTTACAGTTGAACCGATGTGCATGACATGAGAAAACCGCAAAACTGACATATATTTTTCTACTTTTACGGTGCCGAATTTGCTGATTTTACCTAAGTCGTTGCGACCTAAATCAACCAACATATTATGCTCGGAAAGTTCCTTTTCATCTTTAAGCAATTCCTTTTCTAAAAGGAGATCCTCTTCGTCTGTGATACCCTTAGGACGAGTGCCAGCAAGTGGAAATGTAAATAGCTTGCCATTCTGAAGTTTTACAAGTGTTTCAGGTGATGCTCCAGCGATTTCTAAATCTTTAGAGCTGAAATAAAACATATAGGGTGATGGGTTTATAGTGCGCAAAACCCTATAGGTATCAAAAAGACTTCCTTCAAAATTCGCTTCAAACCGATTCGATAATACTACCTGAAAGATATCTCCTTCTTTAATGTGTTCTTTTGCCCTATTCACCATATGGCAAAACTCATTTTTTGTAAAAAGTGATTTAAACTCAGATTTGAGTTTAGGTATAGCAGGCTCTTCAGGAATTCCAGTCTTGATCAGATCTTTTAGATATTTAAGCTGTGCAATTCCATTTTCATATTGAGATTCAAGATCTTCGGTTCTGATATTGACAATCAAAACAATCTTTTGACTATAATGATCAAAAGCGATCACTTTGTCAAAGAGCATTAAGTCAACATCCTGAAAGCGTTCTGTGTCATAATCATTAAATTTTAGAGAGGCTTCTGAGTATTTAGCATAATCATAAGCAAAATAGCCAACAAGTCCTCCTGTAAATGGAGGGAGATCATTAAATTTCGCACTTTTATGCTGATCTAAAATTTCCTGGATATATTTATTTGGATTATTTGTTTTAACGTTTTTTACTCCATCATCGGACTTAATCGTCATTACACCATTTAAACACGTTATCTCCATTTTAGGATCAAAACCTAAAAAAGTATATCTTCCCCATTTTTTTGAGTCCTCAGCACTTTCTAGTATGAAACAGTGCTGACTGATACCTTTTAATATTTTCATCACTTTAATCGGAGTAACCATATCAGAATACATTTCCATACTGATTGGTATAATATGATATTTCGCTGTATTTACTATGAACTTTGATTCTTCAAGAGTTGGTTTGAACATAAATTTGTCTCCTTTTTGGTAGCTACTATCTGGTTTTGTGCAAATAAATATATAAGTTGGTATTATGATTTAAATAATTAAATGTCATGTGTTGTTATATTAATTCCTTTTGAGTTATCCACATATTCGTTATAAAGTTCTAAAAATCTCATTGATTCTTCTTTTGGATTATAATTTTCTTTATTTTGTTTAATCCAATCTCGTATAAAAGGATCACTTTTACGGAAGACTAAATTTAGCCCTGTACCAAAGCTTATATCCTTATATGTAATGATCCTCATGTAAATATATATATTATCATATTTAAGCGCAACACTCAATCCCATATCTATTATGCAAAATTCTGTTTCACTAAGTACATCTTTTATATAAACATATCCTTCATCCATGTCTGTCTTAGTTATTTCAAACAATCCAGCAGATGATTTTAACATGCTGTTTAAAAAAGCTTTTTTTTCTGGGTCTTTATATGTATTATTTTTTATGAATACTTCTGTCAGGCAATTTATATTGGAATTGTTTTTATATATAATTATGTTAGCTAAGCCATGGCGTCCTAATCCTGTTGTGTCGTCAAAATGACAGTCTATTATCCTTAAGTCACCTTCATTAATTTTCTTACTTAACCCAGTAGTGTTAACACTAAATTTAAATTTACCATCATAAAAATATTCCATCATATCGCTCAATATAACACCATGTAATTTTCTCATTTTAGTATACTCTATAATATGAGGCTTATTCTCTAATATTTTTGTATGAATACTATAAAGAATTTTAGTTAAATATTCTTGATCATGTATATTAGGTGCCTTCTTTGCTTCTACTTTTACCTCAGCTTTTTTCTCTTTATTCATACTTGCTTATCCCCTTTCATTTTATTCAATTTTAAAAAAAGCGATACTAAAAACAACAAGTTTATTATATCATACGGCAGAATATGTCCGCAACCTAACAAAAGGGTGTAAGCGTCTGCCTTAGTGGCTAGTGGTTAATGGCTAGAGATTACTGAAATATATTAATTACGTTCATAGCTTGAATTAACAAAGAGCCTTTTTATTTTAAAATTGATTGAACAACATAATTATGTTATAATTATATCATAATAATAGTTAAAGGAGGTTTGGTTATGCCTAAAATCATGCCAATAACAGTATTGCGTGATACTACAGAAATTTCTGAAACTTGTCATGCACTTAATGAACCCATATTTATAACTAAAAATGGTTACGGAGATATGGTAATTATGAGCTTAGAAGCTTATGAGAAAGAATTTGTTTTAGCAGATGTATATAGAAAATTAGCAGTTGCAGAAAAACAAATTTCGAATGGGGAAGAAATTGATGCGAAAGAGGCACTTGAAAATTTGAGGGCTAAGTATGGATTCTAAGTACGTTGTCAAGATTATTAACGCACTATATTGAGGTAGAAGTAGCAGCACAAGGATGCGCCTTCTATCTCATTAGCGATTTTTCAAACTATAGTTTAAAGATTTCTTCTAGTTTATTCATCCTCTCTCTCACTCAGAAGCGCAATAGGTTCATGTTTTAAATTCCGCCAAACTCCTATTGAAGCGATAAAAATACTGATAATTAAAACTATAAAAGCAATGGAAAGAAATACATTTATACCAGCTGACTGAAAATTCATCTCCACTGTCGCTACTTTATCTGCACTGTTTACCCAACTGCTGTATAGTAAGCTAAACTTTTCTTTATTTCCAGTTGTAGTTATTAAATTTATGACCATATTGCTCTGAAAATATCCTATTATATTTCCTATAGCAATTCCTAAAATAGATAGCAAAAGCATTCCACTCAAAAGGGATACTGTACATTTTTTTCTACTAAACCCAAGTGAACGCTCAACTGCGGTTCTCTTCTTGTTTTTAATTATAAACAAAAATGTAAAAAATATGAGCACTAACAGCATTATTACTGCGCTGACGATAATAAGTATCACAGAAATAATGCGCATCTGATCAAGGCCATCTTTAAGCTGAGAATAACCTTTATCATAAAACTGTATGTCAAGCCCTTCGATTCCTTGCTTATTCCACTCTTCAACAAACTTGTCAATGGTACCATTGGGTATTTCAAAAGATGTATTATAAGCTCTCATAGGTCCCCAATCTGATATATTGTTTTCATCACTGTTTTCCACAGATGCTGAAGGAATAATAACAGTATTCATTCCGATATCAAAACCTGAAGGTGAAAAAGATCCTCCTAATGCTTGATATATGCCCACAATGGTATATTTATCATTTTCAAATACTGGATAGGATTTCCCTTGAGCGTTTAATAATGGACTTATTCCTCCTCCATTTGCAAAAAAATACTGACTAGCAGAATTTTTATAATTGGCGTAATACAATGGAAGTGGTAAAAAATCACCGACCTTAAGCCCGTTATTTTTTGCAAATTGCTTCTGAATAAGGCACACCTTGCTTCCATCAGAATATTCTTGCTTACTGATATCTCGTCCATCTATAATGTTTGCATTGCTGTTATAAAAATCCATCAATAGATTTGTCGCATTCGTTGGGACAACTGGTATGGTCTTAGTATATTTTTCAATCCCTTTTATCATTTCCTTCCATCTCTGCCCACGAGGGGTATCGTAGTATCCTTCGGTAACTTCTTCATAGCCATCATAAGTAGTGTTCACTTCATCAGATACACGCACTCCATTTTTATCGTACTGAACAGATGTAATTCCTTTAGCCGGAACATATTCAATAGCCTGAATTCCATCAAATCCTTCGAAAGTAGACATTGGGTTGATCTGCAATGACATTACATATGTTTTTCCAGCATATAACGTTTGAGGATTATCGTTATAGTGATCACAGAACCATATCTCATCTATAAAATTTAAAAAGCCATATAATACTTTTTTTACGTGTATCTTCACTGGTTTATTGGGAATACAAGTTTCAAGAGGCTCCACTTCTACTATAAGCCATTGATATTTTGTATTCTTTTGACCTTCGCTCGTTACATAGCTCTCACTATATGCTCCATAAAATGGACGATTTTCAGGAGTATGTATGTAGTTTGCTCCTTTAAAATCTAAAATGGAGACAGGGACAAGACTGTCATATACTGGGTAATTAAAATAAGAATACTCTTTTAATCCCGCATCCCATCCAGATCCTTCTTTCATAATATTCGGCTTTTGCTCAACTGTTCCAATTGTAGTAAAACTATTTTCAAATGCTTGTAAATTCCTCTCGCTTATAAGCCAAAGGTTTACACCGATGGATAAAAAAGCCATAGAGGTAGCTATTAATAGAAGAAACAATATTGTCTTAATTGGTGTGCGAAAGATCTGTTTTACACCATTTATAATTATAAACATAATTTTCTCCTTTAAATAGAGCCCTCAAGCTTGCCGTCGATGATTTTGTAAATCACATCTGCTTGTTCCGCTATAGTTATGTTGTGAGTGATGACTACTACAATATAGTTTTTTTCGTGAGCTAAACTTTTAAGAATGCTCACTATAGATGTTCCATTTGCAGCATCTAGGTTCCCAGTAGGCTCGTCTGCAAGCAGTATTTTACCTTCTGCTGCCAAGGCTCTCGCAATAGCAATCCTCTGCTGTTCTCCTCCGCTCATCATTAATGGTCGCTTCTTCAAGATATTATCATTTAAATTTACCGCTGAAATATATTTTTTTGCATGGTTTTCAGCGTCGGTCTTAGATTTACCACTCATCCTCAATGGAAACATCACGTTTTCAAGGGCGGTGAGCAGTGGAAATAAGTTAAAAGATTGATATATCACTGAAGCAATGCTACGTCTGTATTTATCTCGATCAATGGAGGCAATGGAATTTCCATCAAAGCTAATATCTCCTTTTGAAGGCAGATCAAGTCCAGCAAGTAAAGATAAAAGCGTAGTTTTGCCACTGCCTGATGGTCCCATTATCGTATACATGGATCCTGGTTTAAAAGAGCAGGATACACCATGGAGAACCTCGTTTGTCTGGTATTTGCCAGTATATGCATAGCTAACATTTTTTACTTCAAGCATGATATCACCCCTAATCAGCTTTAGAAAGCATATTCATCACAGAAACTCGTCCAAGTATTATAGTTGCAATAAAGACACCTAGCATAAAACTCATAAAAAAAGTTATTGATGCAGTTAGAACAGACAATAGAGGAACTTTCATAAACAAAAGAGCAACAAATACTCCTATTACTGCACTGGTTAAAGCTAAAATCGAGCTTTCTATGAGATAAAGCGATAGGCAGGTAAACTTTCCATTGCCAAGAGAGCGCATGATGGCAAATTCCCGTTGACGGCTCTGAATCATTAAATTGGATACCACATAACCGACCATAAGCACAGCTGCAATGAGAAGTGGAAAAAAATAATTTAAAGCTTTCAAGTTATTTTGAATGCTGGTAGCGGAACGTATAAAAGTCTCATCGTTTACTACAAGAGCGTTCCCAGACACTAAATTATCAGTTTGAGGATTTACAGGAAGAAGCGAGAGTTCTTTCATCGATGCTTTAAATTCGTTCAAATGCATTGGATCTGTTAATTTAAATGAAGCAGATTCAGCATAAAAATCAACACCTTTTTCGTTAAAAATAGATTTTATCCAGCTGATTGGAGCTATAACGTTTGGCATGACTTCTTGTACCGCATCTGGAATTAAATCGAAACTTCCTGAAATCTTCAAAGACTCATCTGCTAAATATACATATTTAAGTGTACCAAACATATTATTCTCGTATTGATATCTGTACATAGCGAGCTTTATCTCATCTCCTATTTTTAACCCGTTATCTTGGAGAAAACGCTTAGTTACAATGCATTGGGCACTTTGTCCATTAAAAAAATCCATTTCACCATTTAAACTATTTTCATCTATAGATGGATAAGCTGAGATATCATTGATTCCTGCTAATTGTATTTTTTTTGGTTTAATTTGCTCTTCTTCAGTTTCTGGAGCAAAATTGGCAGCCATCTGTACTCTGTAGACCATATCACGTGCAAAGCCTGAAGCTTCGATACCGTTTATAATGGAATCCTTTATTTGTAAACCTACATTCTGTGAACCATTTAAGTTAGAAATAAAAGCTGACACTGGAATAGCTTGAGGCAGTGATGAAAGCTGAGATTCATTTGCATTGATATTTCCAATATATGAGCACAAAAAGCATACCATCACAGAGCAAAGAAGAAGAACAAGGATGCTTTTGCGGAATTGCCTTTTTAAATTTGTGAAAGTTAAATCTATTAAAAACATCTAATAAAGCCTCCTTGTTTTTATAACTACTTTGCTACTTGTGTTTTTATAGGTGTTACTTCTACTGCATTGCCTGATGGTACCTCTACTGCTTTGATATATGGTACCTCTACTGGTTTGATTTTGGTGTTTCCTCCGTTGGAATCATTTAGATAAGATGTAATATATACTGTATAAAACATTCTTACTGTATTTTTGGTATCTTCTATTCCATGAACAACATCCGTATAAGTTTTACTTTGCTCAACATTTCCATTTTCTCCTAAAAAGTGAACATTATATCCAATTGGCCATGTCTGATAATCCTCTATGTTTTTTAAAGGTTTAAATAATGAATTTGCTGTGGAATTTGAGACTGTTTTGTTACTAAAAGCTGTGGAATTTGAAGCTGTATTGATACTAAAAGCGAAAGCAGTTGACGTTAAAGCGACTAAAATGGCTGAAAGTATGATGATTATTTTTGATGGTTTTTTATATTTCATAATTGCTAAAATCCTTTCTTCTTCAGCAAATTTATTAAAGCTACTATAAAAAGGGGTAAATTTATTTTTATTTTCTTCCATGCTCACTAAAACACGTGCATAGGAAGATTTTACAGTTTTCCCTAAAGATCGCAATACAGACTCATCACAGGATAATTCAATATCTCGATTTGAGAATATATACATAACCCAAACTAACGGATTAAACCAGTGAACGCAGAGGATAGCAGTTAAAAATAGTTTTTTAATAGAATCAAAATTTCGGATATGTTCATACTCATGAGCGAGGATATATAGCATCTTTTTTTCATCGGACCAGTCTACATTTTCAGGGATCAAAATAATAGGACGGAAAATACCATAAGTCAAAGGTGCAGAAATTTTGTTAAATTGCTTTATTCTAATAGAGCGCAGAATTTTATATTCGTCTAACCAAGCAGTAATAAAATCATTTTGAACAATTGTAGCTGCTTTAAATTCATTATAACATTTAATATAAGCAATTACAAAATATGATAAGCATATTATAGCACCAAAAATCCATATGATTGTCAATATTAACGAAATATTGAATAATGGTACTTGAATGGAAGCCGCTGTATCTGATATTGTTATATTGCTTTTAATAATTGGATACACGTTAAATTGCAAAGGGATAGAAAAGGGCAACATCAGCCTTAGCGCAGCAACAGCCCATAATCCTAAGAATGTTCTTTTAGGTAAAGTGTTGATTGCTAAGGATCTTATAATTATTACAACTAAAATCAGTAAAGAAGCAGAAAGACTCATTTGCAATATATTCACCATGATCACCTCACTCTAAATCGCCAATGATCTGTTTAAGTTTTTCAATCTGTTCAGCTGTAAGATTTTTTCTACCTAAAAGGGATGCGAACAATTTATTCACAGAACCATCAAACAGCTTATTCACCAGTTCATTTGTCTCCATCTTCTGCACCTGATCTTTTGAAACCAAAGCGTGACACATAAAATTAGGTTCCATGCGCTCAATAGCTTCTTTTTTGATACAACGCTTGATAAGAGTGTATGTTGTATTTATATTCCAACCAATTTCTTCTTGTAGAACATTAGAGATGTGTTTAGCAGTGCAGTCACCTTCATTCCAAAGGACATCCATGATCTTTAATTCAGAATCGAATAGTTTTATATCCATCGTAAAGTACCTCTTTATAAGACTGTAGTAGTTTTATATTTATACTACTATAGTCTTATATAAATGTCAATTATAACTGTAATATCGGGTGTAGATAAAAAATGGTAAAATACTAAAAATTGGAATAAAATCTTAATATTATTTAATTTTTAGGATATTTTCATTTAAATGTGGTATAATTTATATTATATATAGAGAGGAATATTCAAATGACTCAACTAAAATATACGCTAACAAATGATATTTTATTTAAGATGTTGTTTACAAAATACCCATGGCTTTTAAAAAGACTTGTTGCAGAACTGCTCAGAATCGAGTATGAAAGTATTTGGCAATTTGAGATAATAAATTCTGAAATACCACCAGAGATCATTGGAAGCAAATTTTGTCGACTTGACATAAATATGCTAGTAAATGGACAGCGTGTAGACTTAGAGATTCAACAGGAAAAGAACAAAGGATACTTTCCGGAGCGTTCATTATTTTATTGGGCACGTGATTACTCTTCATCCCTTCCTGAAGGAGAGAACTATGGAGAATTGCCATGCACAATAATTATAAGCATTCTTAATTTCAAGCAATTTGACTGTAAGGAGTATTATTCAGAGTTTCCGCCTCTGGAAATTAAACGTCATACTAAGTTGACAGACAAAATGAGGATAATTTATTATGAACTGCCGAAATTACCAAGAAAAATCAATGCAAATAACATCTTAGAACTATTGTTACATTTATTTAATGCAAAAACAGAAGAGGCATTAATGAGAATCGAAAAATTGGAGGTGAGTTTTGTGCAAGAAGTTATAGATGCATATCGAAGTGTTACAGCTTCAGCGGAATTTAGAGAATTAGAGAGATTGAGATCTAAAG
>WQUF01000354.1 GCA_009785875.1 Oscillospiraceae bacterium
GGATAAAATTAATAATAGCTAAAAAGAGAGGAGAATATGAGATGCTAAAGGAAAAAGATCCTGAAATAAAAAAAGCTGTGATGCTCCTAGAAGAGTTAAGTGAAGATGAGGAGACGAGAATACTTGCAGACATCCGAGAAAGAGCGATGAGAGATGAATATGATAGGCATAAGACAGCTACAAGGATAGGGAAAGAAAAAGGGTTGCGAGAAGGTCTAAAAAAAGGAAGATTAGAGGGAAGATTAGAGGGAATTCAAGTAGGTGAAGCAAAAGGTATAATTATGGGGAAAGAAGAAGGATTCCGAGAGGGTGAAGCAAAAGGGATAGTCATTGGAAAAGAAGAAGGATTCCGAGAGGGTGAAGCAAAAGGGATAGTCATTGGAAAAGAAGAAGGATTTCGAGAAGGCGAAGCGAAAGAGAAACGAGAAATGGCGATAACTATGCTAAAAGATGGATTTTCTCCTAAAAACGTAGCTAAATATACAAGTTTATCTATTGATGAAATAAATGAGCTAAAAAGAAGTTTAAATTAATGGAACTAGAACGATACTTATCCAACGATAAAAGCTCATTACAATGAAAAAAAGAGCATAGTGCTCTTTTTTTGTTTTGCAAGTATCGACTAAAATGATGGATTTAGAATAACTTCTGTTTATTAATAATTAGAATCATCCTCTTGTCTTTCGTGTTTATGCTTGTGTTTATTTTCATGATTTTCATAATCATTGTTGTTATTATTGTAGTTATCATAGTTATTGCTTGAAGCATCATAACTATTTTTTTCATAATCATGTTTCATTTTTTTATGATCATCACTACTATTATCGTATCTATTGCTGCTATCGTAGTTATTTCTATTTGAGTTACTATAGCTTGAATTATCATAGTTATTGTTTGAACCATTATAGCTATTGCTATCATAATTCATATTTTTATAACTATTGTTGCTATTATCATAGCTTGAATTATCATAATTATTGCTCGAAGCATCATAGCTATTTTTTTCATGATCATGTTTCATTTTTTTATGATCATCGCTGCTGTTATTATAGCTATTACCGCTATTGTAATTATTTTTGTTTGAGTTATTATAGCTTGAATTATCTCCATAACTATTACTGCTGCTATTATCATAATTTGTTCCATTGCTTGAATTATCATAGTTATTATTTGAGCCATTATAGCTATCGCTGTCGTAATTCATATTTTTATTGCTATTGTTGTTATTACCATAGCTATTGCTATTATCATAGCTTGAATTATCACTATAACTACTCCTATCATAGTTCGAATTATCAAAGTTATTGCTCGAATCATCATAACTATTTTTTTCATGATCATGTTTCATTTTTTTATGATCATCGCTGATATTATTATAGCTATTACCACTATCGTAATTATTTTTATTTGGGTTATTATAGCTTGAGTTATCATAGTTACTACTCAAACCATTAGAACTATTGTTATCGTAATTCATATTTTGATAATTATTGCTGTTATCACCGTAATTGTTGCTATTGCTATTATCATAGCTTGAATTATCTCCGTAACCATTGCCACTGCTATTATTATAATTTGTTCCATAGCTTGAATTATCATAGTTACTACTCAAACCATTAGAACTATTGTTGTCATTGTTCATATTTTGATAATTATTGCTGTTATCACCGTAATTGCTGCTGCTATTATTATAGCTCGAATTATCATAGTTATTATTTGAACCATTATAACTATTATCAGAATTTAAATTTCTACTATTATTATTCCCAGGTTGATTATAAGAATTTAAATTACTACTACTAGTATTAGTATTCCCAGCTTGGTTATGAGATAAATTATGGAAAATAGATTCAACAGCACCAATTTGTGACTGATTTATTATTCCTTTTGACACAAGCTCATTTAATATTCCACTTTTGTTATCTTTCTGGCTGTCAGTTTTGTTAACTAAAAAATTTTTAATATTTTCTATTGTATTTGGATCAATAGCACCGTTTGAAAAAAAATCTTTTATGTTCATTTTATTTCCTCCATTTTTTAAGAAACATATCATTATATTATATCAAAATATTATATCAAATAACACTCGTAAAATTCTTAATTCTAAATTAATTTACAAATATGTAAAAATATAATTTTATATACTATAATGCTCGCCGTGCTCTGTGGTAATCCTCTTCTGACGAGCCACGAAAGAGAAGCCTTTACCCAGTTCAAGCAAAAACTCCTGCAACTTATCAATCAAGCCCTGTTCCAGCTCACCTTCACTAGTTTAAAAGTTATAATATCCTGTAAATTCTAGCATCGATCTTTTTTAATATTGGTATAATATCAGCTTCCTTTAATAAACCATCGTCATCAATTTTAGTATCTCCCATAATCTTTATTTCATCATCAGTAAAGCTCTCGACAGTTGGTAGGCAAAAAGAATCAGTATCGAAACTGCATTTTATAGAAGAAAGCTTTAAACTCAAGCCTTTAGCTATCTTTAGAAACTTATCTTTTTTAAAATCATAATCTAACTCTACAATCTTTATCTTATCTTCTTTATTAGTGCCATAATAATAATCATAAATTGCTTTTGATAAAGCTATGGTTGTACTTTGCATATTCATATCATTTAAGACAATATCCATAAATTTACTGGCATCAACATGTATTGAAATTTGAGAATCAGTAGGAAGAGACGTATTGTTCCATTCAGTTAAATCGTTTGTTCTTGACATGTCTATTATTGATTCCATAGATCTCGCCCCATGTTTATATTCTTTAATTAAAAGCATAGCATTTAAAATCCCATCATCTATGTGAAATGTATCTCCTTCAAAACATAGTTTAAGCTTTCTTTCACATAAACTCCTAAGCAACAAAGCTCTCCTTAAAATAAAGCTATAATCAGTTTTACTCGTCTGATTAGGTCCTAAAACATCGATGGTTCCTCTCAATCTTGAAATAAAATCTGGTCCTTTAACTCTCTTAAATTCATCTATCTTTTCATCGTCCTTTGGATTTGAAAAATTCACAAATGTAGAAGAAGTACCACCTGCAAAAACGAAGATAGATTTTCCAATAGGATGTTCACCTTCGCTGGATATAAACTTTCCATCTTGCATAGGCATTAAAAAATTCTTAAGCCACCCAAGAGGTGAACCATTTTTCTCAGAGTCAAATTCATCAAAGAACACGAGCGGTATTTTCCCATTTAAGACTTCATCTCTGACCATTTGAAAAGCAGAACGTAAATTGCTTTCATCTACAAATTGAGATACATTAAATTCTAACTTTTTAATCCTGTCTGATATACTTTGAGCAATCTGGCTAACACCAAAGGATTTACCGCTTCCTGGAGTTCCAAAAACGGCTATGGATAAAGGTTTGATATTATCATTTTCAACATATTCCATGATCAAATTATTTATACCTTGATAATTTTCGATCTCTTTTCTATCGATTGTTGTAAAAGAACCTAGGGATAATTTAGGTAACTCTTTTATAGCAGAATTACCATGTATAACAATATCTCTCGCATGTTCTAAAATAGCACCAGTCATCATTATATTAGCAAAGGAGAAACCTTCACTACTCTCCTCTTCTTTTACTTCACCACTTTCACCCATGAATAAATTTTTTAGACCCATATTCGAAATTCGTAACTTTGATAAATTCTCAGGATTAAAGCTGTGAAGTGTATCGCTTAATCCTCCTATAATACTATCCCATCTGTAACCTAATTTTAAAATTTCCTCTGCAAACTCTAAAGATCCTAAAAGAATATTTTCAAAATTCTGATCATTCAGCGTTGTAG
>WQUF01000355.1 GCA_009785875.1 Oscillospiraceae bacterium
GCAAATGGAATTACGGAACGAATTGATAAATGCTCGACTGACATTTTGAGCAGCTAATAGTGCTTTCCAATTTTCAATAAAATAACTGCCTGGCAAAAGAGTACCATGTATGACATCAACGCTCTTATTCGTGGATGAAACAGCCATCCAATAAAGTGGGAATACGGAGACGAGCGAAACAATGATCAAAAATATATATCTGAGAGCGGATTTAAATTTATTCATCGCTTATCACCAACTCTCATCTGAATTAGAGCTAAAATTGCAACGATAATGAATATGGCATAAGACATTGCTGCTGCGTATCCCAAGTTTGAGGACAGTTGAAATGCAGTCTGATAGATGTAATGGGACAACGTCAAAGTCGTGTTTGCAGGACCTCCGGATGTCAGGTTCATAGATTCATCAAAAAGCTGCAATGTACCATTAGTGGACATGATCGCAGTGAGCACTATGACAGGGCGCAGCAGTGGGGCAGTTATTCGGGTAAACACCTGAAATGCATTGGCACCATCGATTTTAGCTGCATCATAAACAGACGTTTCAATGTTTTGAAGTCCAGCCAGATAAAATACCATGTTGTAGCCAGTCCAACGCCATAATAGCGCAATGATTATGACCATCCTGGCCGACCATGCATATCCCAGCCAGTTGAAGCTGGTATGGAGTATGCCGAGTCCTATGAGCATGTTGTTTATATACCCATTTAATGCGAAAAGTGTCCTGAATATGACTGAGTATGAGACTAGCGATGTTGCACATGGTAAGAATATGGCAGTACGGAATATGCCTTTAAACTTAAGCGTGGGATTGTTTAGCATTGTAGCTAATATAAGCGCAAAGAGCAGCATTAAAGGAACTTGTATGATCAGATATAATAATGTGTTGCCCAGTGCAAGCTTAAAAGTCGCATCTTGAAATATACGCTGGAAATTTAAAATGCCAGCGAAATGCATACGGGCTCCGGTACCTGTTCGCATAGCCAGAAAGAAAGCATTTATCATTGGGTAGAAGTTCATCCATAGGATCATTATCGTGGCTATAGCCAGGAAAGTCCACCCAGTAAGTCCATGTTTTTGCGAAATCGTAAGTTTCTTTTGGGTCATAAGATCACCTCCTAAAAAATGAGGAAAGGCTTGAGTGGAAAAGCCTTCCCTCTATGTTTAAAGTATTTAACTGCCCATTTTAAACTTTACAGTGCTTTCGGCATCCTGCAGAGCTTTTGTAACATCTATACCGCCCATAATCTGGCTTATAGCAACACTCACGGCATCACGGGCTTCATAGTAATAAACACCAGTATAGTTCTTTGGTACTTTGCTGGCAAAATCAGTTATAAGCGAGAAAATCTTTTGTCCGCCGAAGAATTCCGATGGCTGATTATAAACAGTGCTCTGACCTGCTGGTAGGTATGTTGCAAGCGCACCTGATGATGGCAATATGGTTTCGTAAAATTGTGTGCTTCCTGCGAAGGTTGCGGAAAGGAATTTTGCTGCTAAATCTTTGTTAGGTGATGATGCGGAAATAGCCCAGCTCGAACCGCCATTTGCTGAGTAATTCGTTGCATTAGGAACGTTCAGCGATGGCAGGTTGGTTATTCCCCATTTACCGCTTTGATCTTTAGCAGTTTGAATAGAACCGATTATCCAACAACCGTTGATAGTGCTAGCTACTGTGCCATTGACCAAGGTAGCGATATACTCGTCCCAACTGTTGACTTCGGTCAGGATACCAGATGAAAGCAATTGTTGGTAAACCTTTATAACTTCCTTAAGAACTGCATTGTTTGCGATATTCACCGAGCCATCCGCATTAAATAAGCTAGCTCCAGCAGATTGTAGCATCATCATTATCAAATCAGGCGATGTATGGTCTGTAGAAAGAAGTGGCTTGCCTGTTTTAGCGAGGATATCTTTTCCCATCGTAATGAACTTGTCCCATGTGATGTTTGTAAAATCGTCTACCTTGTAACCAGCCTGCTGCAGTACATCAGTGCGCAAACAATTAATCGCTGCGCCATTATCGAATGGAACTCCATAATTTTTACCGTCAATAACTGAATATGCGACTTTTCCAGCAGCAAACTGATCAAAGGCGATGCCACTTCCTGTCAAATCAGCGAATATTTCAGGATAATTGATAACGTTTTTCTGAAATGCATTATCTTGACATAGGAAGATATCTGGCAGGGTGCTTAACTGGTTTGCTGTAGCAGCAGTAGTGAGTTTTGTTTGAATGTCGTTCCAAGATGTCTCAACTATGTTCAGCTTGAAGTTTGGATCGGTCTGTTGATAAACCTTCTCAGCTTCCTGCATAGCGTAGATATTAAATGCTGGATCCCAGCACCAGACAGTTAAGCTGTCAGAGCTTCCAGAGCTGCTTGTGGTGTTCGTTGTGTCGCTGCTATTAGAAGTGGTTGAACTATTTGAAGAACTAGAACCACAAGCAGCAAGCGCAACAGTCATGATTGCAGCCAATAAAACTGCAACTATTTTTTTCATGTAAAAACCTCCTTGGATTTCATCGGTAGTAGCACTGCCGACAAAACTATGATTTAGATAGAAAATTATAACAGAATTATAGAGGTTTTTATATGCAAAATAAATCGTAGATTATGCAAATCCGACCATTTTTAACTATAACCAACCTTCATAGGACAGAATTTTTTTATCTTTTAACTTTCGCTCGTAATATTGGGTGTCCTTACGCCATTGTGATGGTGAAGTTCCTTGGACTTCCTTAAAATTACGGTTTAAATCGCAAGCTGTGATAAAACCACATTTAACTGCGATATCTGAAATAGCATCATCAGTGGTTAAGAGCAGTTTACATACAGCTTCTATCCGGGTGCGATTGATATAAGAAAGTGGAGAGACATGCATAATCTGAGTGAATAGCCTCCTGAAATGCGTCTCGCTCAAATGACAAGTTGTTGCTAAATCGGTTATTTTTATTTTCTCACAGTAATATTTCTCTATATATTCTATTGCTGGAGCAATAGCAACAAGGTGGCTTGACTCAGAATTGTCGCATTCAGTGGCACCACATATTCGGGCTGCGCAAATTAAAAACGAAAGCGTAAGCCCACGTATGCTTTCTAAATAAAATTCATTCTTTGTGCGACATTCATCCATGATATGTAAAATTAATTCTGAAGTTTGTAAATTATCCTTGCACTTGAGGAGCACTGCCTCTTTATGAATTTTTTTAATGAGCAGTTTGCACATATGGGAATTGCTCGGGAAAATTTCATTTAAAAAACCTTCCGTATCGATAAAAAGATATTCCCATTGGCATTTGTGTCCGATAAGGCTGTTAGTAGTATGCAGATAATTTGGAGGTATTATTGAAAACATCCCACCTGTATATGGCAGTTTCCTCTCACCTAGGGTAAGCGTACCTGCGCCATCATGACAATAACCTATTTCAAGGCGATTGTGAAAATGCAGCTCTGATAAATCGTTGCCGTATTCACGTATCCAACCAGTGCCAAGCAAAGGTAGTATATGCGTATCCGGTGGGGTTTCATAGTAACGGTACTGAACGCCCGATTGCTTGATTCTCATGTCTAAACATCTCCTTAAATCAAGACAGGCAGCATATAAACGGAGTGTTTCATATTTAGTTGACACTTTAAGCTTTATGATCTTACTTAGAAGCATTGATTTAGCTAGATTTTATGTTTAGTTTAAAGATAAATGTGTCAACTAAATATGATCTTTTTTGAAACACGCCTTTTAATCAATATTCTATTTTTAAATTATACTGTTTTAGGATATAATTGTAAATATATATTAGATTAAT
>WQUF01000356.1 GCA_009785875.1 Oscillospiraceae bacterium
CTAGTTTCACCGCAATCTATATATTCCTGCCTGTAATCCATTGCCATCTTTTTGTGCTCAATCGTAGGAAATATAAGCTCCATTTATTCCACACTCCATTTATATATATTAATCTAATGAATATACTAAAAATTCACCTAAACATTCTCACGTGAGAATTATATGCTAAAAATTTAACTAATGGAAAAGCCACCCATCCACTTGCTTCGCTTATTGCAAAGAATCTCCACAGTTGGTTCCTCCGTTTTCAGGCAAAGGTCATTCCATATATCAAGCAAACTTTCTCTGTCTGTGCCATAATAACGGGCGATAGCCATATTGATTCCATCAATGATCGTAGAATCAGTCACTACCATCCAATAACCGAATAATTCGTCGCGCCACTGGTCTAATGGCTTTAAGACGGGATTTTTAACCTCTCTTACCCATAAACTTTGCTCCATGTTTTCACATCCTTTCCTCAAAATTTCCCCGATGACCTATTTGCATCCATTATACCACCTTCAATGTAATTAATTTATAAAAAATGTAACATTTGTATTTTTTTCATAAGCAAAAATCACTCTTTTTAAAAAGGAAGCACGGAAATCATCGATTGTATACGCACAATATAGCATACCCCTTATAGCTTCTACATCCATTATTTTTCTCTTTGATGTAGCATTGAACGAATGGTGACATTGGACTAAATTGAGAAAATCATGACCTTGTGTTATCCATAAAAGTTCACTTATATTATGCGCATGATAAGATTGCTGATTAAGGTAACTAATTCTATCTTCGCTTATTAGCGATGGATTATTGTTAATACGACACAATTCAGAAATTAGCTTATCCAAATTTATTCCACTATTATTATCAAAAAGCTTTGAAATCCTTAAACCATCAAAGCAAATGTTTAAGTCTTCTACATAATTAAGCCTTCTGAGACATGAAATCCAACATAGCTGTTTAAGTATTTGTTCTCTGCTAATCGAATTTGGGAGATGAAGTTGTGTAAATAATTTCTTAACAGCACTTTCACTTGAAATAAGCATCATTTCCAAACAAGAAAAGTCATACAAAAAGATATTTAAAGGGGGATCTGATATATCATAGTCTCGATCACAGATCCCTATCACCGATGCTTTGTCAGTAAAATGTTCTAAAATTTTATAAACACCTAACTTGCCAGAATATGACTCCCTGATAATAACGCCATCAATACAGACATGTCGTAAAAAATCAATATCATCTATTCCTTCTACAATAATCACTGGCTTTTTGTGATCAGCAGATAAAGTTAAGCGAATCTCACTTACAATAGAATCAGAAGTAAGGCATTCTCTAATTCAATTCTTCCCCATTATATAATTCTCCTAAATCTACTTGCTTATCCCAATGATTGCCTAATATTTGAGGTGAATGAGTGGCGATGATGACTTGTAAGTTGTTCATTTTTATCACTTTAAGCAAATCATCCAAAAACTGTTGTTGCCATGAAACATGAAGCGATAATTCAGGTTCATCTACTAAAAGCAATATGTCATTATTTGTATTAAAAATCAAATCGAAGAACAACAAAATTTCCTGTTTTTCACCAGATGACAATTTATTAAGAGGCAAGTTTCTTCCAGCTATTGATGAGTCTTTGATTAAAAAACCTGCTTCTCTTGAAATTTCGATTTTTTTAAACTTGAATCGGCTATTCAATACAGAAGTGAACAAATCCAGTTGTGAAATTAAACGCTCGAAAACTTTGTATTTCAAGAAAAAGTCATCAAAATAAATCTTTAAAGCTGTAGCAAAATTTGGATCGAAAGCACTATCCTCAAACAAAGACATTTCTGCAAGATTATACTCTTTAAGTTTTAAAAATTTCTTTCGTGCTTCATGCAAACTATCTTGGTAAGTAGCCTTATCAATTTTATCTTTCGACGTTAACAATCGCCTTGGATAAGTGCTATCGAGTTTGTTCGCTTGAGTCGAGTAATCACTGGATACTTCATCAATAATTTTTTTCAGGGAGTTAGGTAATTCAAGAACTGATTCAGTTGGATCTTCTTCTTCATGCCCCTTAGATGTACGCCTTATCAATCTTTGATCTGAAATCAACCTTGTTTTCCCACTCCAATTTGACATGGAATTTAAGATATCATTTAGTTTTTCAAGATTATCCTCGTAATTAACTTCAATCTCATTAAAATTAAAGAATTCTTTCAAAACTATCGGATATTTACTGTGATAATTCAACCTATCGATTAATTTTAAAGATAAATGGACACCATTAATAGAAATCTCATCATCTTTTTTTTCTATGGTTACAGATTCACCATTATCAAAGGTAGATTTAATAACTCGAAACTCAAGCCCTAAAAAGTACGCAATCTTTCTATTACCAATAGCATTAATTATCTGCAAAATTGTTGACTTGCCGAATCCATTTGGTCCAGTAACAATTGTAACGCCACCTTCTTTTGTTTGGAAATCATAATCGAAACGACCAAAAAGTTTTTCTGTTTTTAAAGATTTTATCATGGTAAAAACTCCTTAAATCAAATGGTAGTAAAAAAATATTTAACTTATTCTTAATTCTATTATAATCTAATTAAATGATTACATTTACAATATTTCAAATGTATTTTGTTATTTTGGAATTTCCGTTAATATTCATCTTTCCATTTATCGTAAAACGAGATTTCGTCAATGCTCTTCAAGTTCTTTTCACCTGGAATTTCGTCTGCATATCCAACTGGCAATAAAAACAAACAAGACAATTGTTCTGGTAAATTTAGAATTTCAGATGCTTTTTTGACATCTAAATATCCAATGAAACATGCACTTAATCCATGCAATACTGCTGTTAAGAATATATGCTCTGCTGGTATCAAAGGCGTTGCATTAGCAAAAAGAGTCATGCATTCTTTTCTATTAGGATATCCATTCAAGTAGTTTATAAAATCTTTTCCAAAACGCAAGTTATTTACAATCAATCCAAAATCATCTTCTGAACTGTCAGCAATATCCCAGCTTATATCAGCACAACATGCAAAAACAACAGGTGCAGTAGCAATCCATATTTGATTTCCTGCAGCTTTAGCTAATTGCAACTTTAATTCTCTATCTCTAATTACACCAAAAACATACCCTTGAGCATTCCCACCTGAAGGAGATAACCTTGCTGCTTCTAACATCTCGTTTATGATATCATCAGGAATGGGCGAATCCTTAAACTTTCGAACTGATCTTCTTACTTTTATTGCTTCAAATATTGTCATTATTCATTTCCTCCTCGTATAATTTAATCCAATATCTTTTAACCATATTTCCCTCCTCCTCGTCAAAAGCTTCATTTTCAAATATACCTCCACATTTTATGATTGTTTTTGCTGAAGCGATATTATCTTTATCACAGGTTACAAGAACCTTTTCAATACCAAGTTCTCGGCATTTTAAAAGTGCTAATGATAACATTTGTGTCGCATAGCCTTTACGACGCTGGGAAGGACTGACACCGTATCCAATATGACCACCACTCTTTATAAGAGAATCATTTAAAGTGTGGCGAATTTGAATTGTACCGACGATTTTATCTTGTTCAAAAGCAAAATAAGTACTGCAATCGACCCAATCTCTTAGAGAAGCTGTTTGAGCATTAGTTATTTTTTTAAGCCACGTTTCGTAATTAAGGGCATGAATAAAACCGCCACTTCCATGAATATTAGTTTCACCGCAATCTATATATTCCTGCCTGTAATCCATTGCCATCTTTTTGTGCTCAATCGTAGGAAATATAAGCTCCATTTATTCCACACTCCATTC
>WQUF01000357.1 GCA_009785875.1 Oscillospiraceae bacterium
ATCTTCGGGGCATCAGTTGTAGAATTTACTTCGCTTGTTGTCTGCGATATCTTCGAGGTATCAGCTGTAGAATTTACTTTGCTTGTTGTCTGCGATATCTTCGGTGTATCAGTAGTGGTTTGTACATATGCAAAAGTAGGTACGTTTGGTTCTATACCTTTATTTTTTTGATATGCATAAAACAAAATAGTGAAAGAGGTTATTACAAGTATTAAAAAACCTGCTAATGTAAGCCTCTGACCCCTGTTAATATTAGGAGTGCTCTCTAAAACTGTGAACCTTACTTGAAGGTATAATATAATAACAATTATTATCATCACAATTATATAAATTGAGCTGTTTTTAAAAGTTAAAAAAAAGTCTTTTGATGTATCAGCAAAAGTAATAGTAAGAAAAGCTGAAAAAGCAGTTAAAATAATGGTTTCTATTCCAACAAATAATAATATCCCCTTTTTGCTGTTAATCAAGATATCACCTCATTTAAAGTCGTATATAAATAATATACTATAAAATTGCTATACAATACACTACTTATAACATTAAAATTTAATAAAGATTTGTAAACTTCTTAAATCTTTTTTAAATCATCTTTCAAAATATTCTTTAGATAGTCAGTAAGTCCATCTCTAAGGTCATCTCTCTTTAAAGCAAAATCAACTGTAGCAATTAAAAAGCCTAATTTATCCCCAACATCATATCTTTTTCCTTCAAAACAATAAGCATACATCACTTCTGTCTCCTTTAAAATCCTCAGGGCATCTGTAAACTGTATCTCACCATTTTTACCAGGTTTTGTATTTCTAATGGCATCAAAAATACTTGGATTAACGATATATCTTCCTAAAATAGCGATATTAGAAGATGTTTCTTCAGGTTTTGGCTTCTCAATTAAATTTTTTATTATATAGACATTATCTTCTATGAATTTTCCTTCCACTATGCCATATTTATTCACATCTTCTTTAGGAACTTCTTGAACTCCTATTATTGAAGTTCTATATTGAGAGTGACAATCTACAAGCTGCCTTAAACATGGAGTTTTGCTATCTACAATATCATCTCCTAATAGAACAGCAAAAGGTTCGTCTTTTACGAAGGTTTCAGCACATCCGATTGCATGACCAAGACCTTTAGGCTCTTTTTGCCTTATATAATATACATTTGCTAAGTTAGAAATCTTTTCAACTTCCTTTAAGAGATCTTCCTTCCCCTGCTCTAAGAGTTCTCTTTCAAGCTCAAAGGACTTATCAAAGTGATCTTCGATTGATCTTTTATTTCGCCCTGAAATTATCAATATTTCTTCAATACCTGATTCTACGGCTTCTTCAACTATATACTGAATTGTAGGTTTATCCACAATAGGTAACATTTCTTTAGGTTGAGCTTTAGTTGCAGGTAGAAACCTGGTACCAAGTCCAGCTGCTGGAATAACTGCTTTTCTAACTTTCATTTTTTTCCTCCTATTTATTTATACTGAAAATTCCTATTATTGCGCACCCAAGAAATATAAAAAATACTCCAAGAAGTTTCTTTTTGGTGATTTTTTCATTTAAAAACTTGTTTGATATGATCAGTGTCCAAACATATGTAATCGTTCCAAGTGGCATACTGACTGACAAAGGTACAACTTTTAAGACAAAAATATTTGCCACCATAGCTAAAAAATATAAAAAGCCACCAAAATAAAAAAACTTATTTTTTAACAAATGGACCAAACTTATGTTATTGGTTGTAGCTTTTTTTAAAAGGAAAGCTGCAAACGAAGAGATTATGGTCATAGGTAAGATCAATATATACATCATCATTTTTCATCACCGCCACCTATAAAAATCACACCTAATATGATAAAAAAGATCCCTAACACTTTATAAATTGTGATTTGCTCATTAAAAATAAAGTATCCAAATAATATACTAAACAATATGCTTGTGCTCATCATAGGGTGCAAAACTGACATGCTGCCAAATTTAAAAGCTATGACCATTGTTATAGCACCAACTCCATAGCATAAGAATCCTATGATCATTTGCAAATTTATAGCTGTACCAGATAATTTCCAAAATAATTGTCCAAGTGCTAATAAAAATGCTGAAATTAATATATAAACTATCCCTTTCTTATTTTTTGAAATGGATTTTAAAATATTTCTCACCTACTTATTTTAAAAAATTTTTCTCTTATCTCGTGTAGAAATATTGTGGCACTTAAAATATCTGCACTGCCACCTGGGCTTATTTTATTTTCAATGAGATAATTATTAAATTCTTCTACGCTTTTTTTATATAATTCATCTGAAACATCATAAGCTTTTATTATTCTTTTAGCTTTATTCTGCACATCCAAAAGGCAATCTATTCCACATCTGTAAATTATATTGGTGTCTGTGCAATGCTTAATTATGCTAATTAGAGTATAAACAAGCCTATCGTTTTTAGATTTTGATTTACTATAAGCATCCAGAGCTGACTCAAAAATAATTGGAAAACCTCTTTCTGCTTCCTCTCTAATCCCCTTTATCCTGTATTTATTATATATTTCTTCTCCGTGAGTTAAATCCTTTTTATCTTTATTTAAAAGCTCAAGCTCTAATTTTGATAAATCTTTTGTCATTGATTTTACTATGGATCTTATATATAAAAAATCTCTATTTTCATATAAGCATCTAGTCGTTGCTGCACAGAGAATTCCTAATATAAAAAGGGTTCCCTTATGAGTGTTTACTCCTTTAGTCGAAATAAACATATCCTTTTCGCCTAGTATACCTATTTCCCTTATTTCTTTAAATAAAGCTTCCAGGCTATTTCTTTTAAACCCTGCTTCTGCACAGAGAATAAAAGGCTTTATTAGAGAAGAAGTGCTATCTATAAATGTAAAGACATCCATATCATCGTGGGATCCATTTGATGATGCACATACAAGCCCTAGCGATGGAAAATGATTAAATTCATAAATAAGAGATTTTATTGCAAGCGATGAAATCTTTATTGAAATATCGCTGATTTCATATAAAATATCGATCATCTCCCATTTAAATAGTCATTGTAGGTATCATTTATAAAATTAATTATTTCCTCGTTTGAATGGTTTTTTTCTCTCATACAAATGAAGGCATCCTTAGAGCATAAATAGCATTTTCTAGGTGGCATTTCTAAATCTACTCTGGATATATTTTTAAAATCCTTTGAGGAATATACATCGATATCAACAAGCCTCCCTAAAGGGTTTAATTCTTCAAATTCTATTGCTTTGCTTTTAATGATGTATTCATCGCATTGGATTAATTCTGTGTAGTTTGGTCCCTCAAGAGTTTCTTCATACAATTTAGTATGGATTTTAGTCTTAAATACCCTGCTAAAATCTAGCGATGCAGATTCAATTATTGACCTTGTAATATGGTTTATTTTATTTAAACCTGGATAATTAACTCTTAAAAAAACCAGAGGCAAGTTGTATTTTTTTATCAGTTCTTCCTGAAATGCAATTCTCTTCTCTCTTTGTTCTAATATATCTTCCATGCTCTACCTTACCTTATCTTATCGATGATTTTTTTACCATTATCGGATTTTAAATAATCGATAGTTCCTTGAGGTAAGTATTTATATGCCTCGATTAATTTATTTTCAAATATGAGATTTCGAACTTTAGAAGCACTGACTACTTCGCCATATAATTCTAATCTTTCAATTTCGCATACCGAAGCACCATATTCTGGTAAGATCTTTTTCATCGCTATATTATATTTATTCGTTACCTGATCAAAAGGTTCATTACCTACATATCTTTTATTGATATTAAATTTTTTGCAAAAGTATTTTCCAAAGATATTTAGATCCATTTCTGTATATATGTCGATTTTATCGTCTAATCTTTTTAAAAAGTAACTTGGAAATGTAGCTAAGGATATTATATAATCGCTGCTCTCAATGATTTTTAAGTTCTTAAAATCTTTTGTATTCTCTTTTATGATGCTCAATCTATCCTTAAATGGAAACACTGATTTATTCTCTTCAACTACGAATAGAAGCACTTCTCTGCTATTTTTACAGGCATAATCAATTAAGTGAAGATGCCCTAGAGTCATAGGATTGCAATTCATAACCAGAGCACTTTTTTCATTATTGGAAAACGAATGCTTTTCAATTAAACTATCTAGATAGCTCATTATATTATATGCTCCATTTTCAAAGAGGGAGACAGAATTTGTGTTAATAATTTTGCTGAATCCTAAAGACTCAAAAACTTGTGAATTTTTATTCAATGTAAATGCGAAAAAATGGGAATATCCTTCTTTAAAAATTTTATCTATTATATTATTTATGAGCACAGTCGAAATACCGAGACCTCTATAACCTATATCGATTGCCAGACATTTAATTATGTTCTTGGTCTTCGATGCTGTAGCTATCATTCGATCCTTTTCATCTTTTATTATACATGAATAATCTATATTATCTTCAAAATTTAAATCATATCTCTTTAAAAAACTTTTTAATTCATTTTTTTCATTTTCATTTTTTAAAAAAACAGTTTTTACATCATAATCCATAAAATCCTCCATACTTCATTGTAATATTGAAGCTTTATAATTTCAATAAAAAAAGATTATTTATATTTTTTAGGAACCAATAAGTGCTTTGAGCATATCATAATAATAATGATTTTAGTAGGATGGAGGAAGCCCTATGAAATATGAATTCGATAAAAATGATAATGTGATGGAGAGCTATGACCTTTGGGAATTAGATGAAAAGCAGCAAACATATCTTAAGGATCTGCTTGAAAAATATGGTTTTGATAAGTTTATGGATATCGAAGATGCTTTTATTCCTAAGGAAGAAGAAATGGAGACCCTTGGTATTGAGGATTTATTCCCTAATGCAACTATAACTGTTCTTAGTGAAGATAGTAAGCCTGTTGAAATTGGAAGTAAATTGATTGCACCTGGCAGTTCAATGAAGATTAAGCATACTTCTGAAGTGAAAGATTTCGCCTTAGATCAAAGGGTTAACTATTCGGAAACCGTTGAACGCATTCATCTTTCTAAACTAGTCGAGATAGATAATTCAATAAATTTCTTTCCTCTTCCAGATGATGAAGAGCTGCTGGATTTGATGGAGAAGATCGAAATGTATGGGTTAATAAGTCCACTTTTGGTTAAAAAAATGTCTAATACCGATCAATATATTGTGGTTAGCGGAAGATCGAGGCTTATTGCTTTAAATCACTTATATAACAATACTTCGGATGAAAGTTATTTATTTCCAGAATGCCTGGTTTTAGACCCGAACACAGATTCATCAACAATACAGGGTATAATAATATCTACGAATTTAGCTTATAGAAAAATATCGAAAGATATTCAAGTTAAATCGATTCTATTATTAGATAAAATTTTATCTAATAGCAGGACGCATAGGACCCAAATGAATATAACGGATAAAATTGCAGAAAGTGCTGGAATATCTAGAACTACAGCAAATACAATTAGAGGATTTAAGAATTTATCCCCTTTAGCTTTAGATTTGCTCTATAAAAATCACATAACAAGGAGTGCAGCAAGGATATTATCGATGATAAAGGAAAAAGAAACCCAAGACTTGATCATAAATAAAATGGGAAACCAGATAAATGATATCCCTAAATTGAGGGAGATGCTCGCTGGACCTGGAAAAGGGGTATATGACGAGGAATTAAAGAAGTCAGTGCCTGAGACTTGGGAAAAGAAGATAGATAGAACATTGGGAATGGTTCCAAGCACTACTAAGATTACGCTATATGTTGCAAGCGGCATGGTCGAAGATGTTTTAAGGGCAATAATTCCTTTAAAGGGTAAAGCAGTACTAAAATATAAAGCTTTTAAAGAAAATGAGATCAATAAATATTTAAAAGTGGGTTTGGACGACAACCATATGGAACAATATCTGAGAAAAGGATTCGTGACTCAAGGGATTATTGATCTCGCTAGGTGCACCGATTATAAAGAATTAATTAAATATTCTAAAGGCTGCTAAGCTACAGCTTAAAATTGCTAAAGTTAGAAAAAGGAAACTGTTCATGTTCATTGATAACTGTATATGCCTTGGTATTCAACGATTAGCCGTTTTTAAAAGAAATTATGAAAAAGGTTTATTTGTGCTGCTTTAAAAAAATGCTTAAAAAAATAAATAGTAATAAATAATATTTAATACATTTTAATTAACTGTTTAATATTATATATTTTAACTTATAAAAATGTTGTTTATAACTTTCTATTTGGAGATCAATTAGAGCAACTTTTTATAAAGATTATTTTAAAACTGATATAACTTGTACAAGAAATGCATAGAATACGCTAAACTTTTTCAAGTATTTAAGAAGTATGCTGCAGGTCCTGATAACAAGGATCCAAACACATACCATGTTATTGAACGTGTTACTATCTGGGGAATTGATGATGCAACAAGCTGGAGAAGCGAGTATGGTCCATTGTTATTCAATTCAGATCTGACTCCAAAAGAAGCATTTTATGCAGTTTTATCGACTTTGATGTTCAAATCAACGATGTTGATGGTACTACAAGAAAACTCACTGTTTGGAGTGACTTAACTGCTAATGGTTATAATACACCTCAATTTTGGGGCACTCTCACATTGGTAAATCAAACAACTACACCAATAATTGTGACTCCACCATCTTCCCCTGCAAGTTCAATTGGTGATCCATTTGTGCATACAGGAAATAGTACTCAGACCATAGCTAATAATCAAGTAAATGCTATTAATTTAAGTGGTTCAGCTCTTAACAAATATAATAAGTGGATGGCTCAAGTAAGTGCTCTGCTCGCCACTATACCTGATGGTTTAGCATCTTTCTTCTTATCTAAAAAGATCCTGAAAACTTGTTTTAAATTAATTTTTCCCATTGATTATCCCTCCCAAATTTAGATTTATAATAAAAAACCTCTATTAATTCAGAGGCTTTTAGCGGAATGTATGGATTATTCGATTTCTGTATCAAGTATTTTAACCTCCTCAAAATCATCTTTCATTGGAAATGAATTTAGTTCACCAAAAGGGTTTTTAATGCGTGGTGCATACACTATAACGCCATCTACACCTTTATAGACAAAAAATTCTTCACCAACGTTAACATTGAGTTCACGAGGTGCAGCTAAAGTTATTGAGTTTCCTACTTTTCGAGCTTTTACAAATTCCATAATGATACCTCCGTATTAATAATTAAAGTATATATTTAGTATACAAGAATATCAATATTTAGTGCTAAGTTATAACTTAATTTATTTTTTGTTATTTATCAGTATATCAAATCTTCTGCTCTTTTTCTAGGCTTATCTACAATTTTTTCCACAAACTATTTTAAACAAAAAAATAACTGAGAACAATCTCAGTTTATATTTAAGGAGGGTCCAAAAAGTATTTTCTCTATTTATCTTGTTTCAATCCACATCCAAGTTATATCATGATTTATCATATCATATACACTTGAATTTGGAAAGATCTTTTATCTTAAATACTATTACTTTTCTTGGTTACAATATTATTATAAAATTTAAATGTGATGAATTTGTTAAGATTTGTTGATGATTTTTTAAAATAAACTAAGTTGATTCCTCTCGCTGAGGTTATTTAAGGATCCATGGTTATAAAGTGTTTCGATAGCTGTTTTGGTAAGCTTTGCTCTCATCTTTAAATCCTCAATTGATAAAAATTCTCCCATATCCCTCGCTTCCATTATGCCTTTTGCTGCATTTTCTCCAACTCCCTGAAGCGAACTAAAAGGTGGAATTAAGCTGTTTCCGTCTATTAAAAATTTTGATCTATGAGATTTATAAAGATCGACTTTTAAAAATCTAAACCCTCGTTTATACATCTCATAGCAAATCTCTAAAATGGTAAATAAGTTTTTATCCTTTGCAGTGGCATTGTTTCCAAGCTTATTTATTTCATCCATTTTGTTCTTCATGGTCCCTTCGCCTTTTACAATCAATTCAGCATCAAAATCAGCACTTCTAACGCTAAAATATGTAGCATAATAAGCCAATGGATAATAGACTTTAAAATAAGCAATCCTTACAGCCATCATCACATATGCAACGGCATGGCCTAGTGGAAACATGTATTTAATCCTCTTACAGGACTCGATATACCAATCTGGAACATCGTGCTCTTTTAAAATCTTTTCATCATCTTCGCTAAGACCTTTCCCCTTTCTGACCTTTTCCATTATAGTAAAGGATGTTTTAGGCTCTAGACCTTTATATAATAGATAAACCATTATGCCATCTCTCGTTGCAATGCAGTCCTTAAGTGTCGTAAATCCTTCCTTTATAAAGTATTGAGCATTATTTATCCATACATCGGTTCCGTGTGAAAGCCCAGATATCCTCACAAGATCAGAAAAAGTCTTGGGCTTTGTTTCTAAAAGCATCTGCCTTACAAATTTGGTTCCAAATTCAGGAATACCGAGGCAGCCAAGCTCACACCCCAGTTCTTCCTTTGTTATCCCTAGAGCTTCTGTAGATGTAAATAAACTCAAAACTTTCGAATCTGCAAGTGGAATTGATTTTGGATCTATGCCTGTTAAATCCTGAAGCATTCTTAAAATAGTAGGATCATCATGACCTAAAATATCTAGTTTTAATAACCTGCCGCTTATGGAATGGTAATCAAAATGAGTAGTTATTACACTGCTGTCAGCGTCATCGGCTGGATGTTGAATTGGCGTAAAATTATGTATATCATTATCATTTGGTACAACCATTATGCCGCCTGGATGCTGTCCTGTTGTCCTCTTAACTCCATTGCATCCTTGAGCTAATCTTTCTACCTCAGCATTTGATGCTTTGATTCCTTTATCTTCAAAGTATTTTTTTGAAAACCCGTAAGCTGTTTTGTCTGCGATACTTCCAATAGTCCCTGCTCTAAAAACGTAGCCTTTTCCAAACAATTCTTCTGTATATTTATGTACAACTGGTTGATATTCCCCAGAAAAGTTTAAATCGATATCTGGTTCTTTATCCCCATCAAATCCTAAAAATGTCTCAAATGGAATGTCAAATCCGTCCTTTTTATATTGAGTACCGCACTTTGGACATATCTTATCTGGAAGATCCACTCCAGAAGCCACAGAGCCATCCAGAATAAATTCACTATTTTTACATTTAGGACAAATATAGTGAGGAGGCAACCCATTCACTTCAGTAATCCCACACATAGTAGCTACAAATGAAGATCCAACAGATCCCCTGGATCCTACTAAGTACCCATCGCTATAGGATTTTTTAACTAGCTTATGAGCTATTAAATATAAAACTGCATAGCCATGATTAATTATTGAATTTAATTCTTTATCCAGCCTTTTTTTAATTACATCTGGCAAGTTTTCTCCGTAAATTCTACTTACATTTGAAATAGCTATATTTCTTATTTCTTCTTCTGCACCAGGGATTTTAGGAGTGTATGTTTCATCAGGAATCGGTTTTACGAAATCTATCATATCAGCTATTAACCTAGAGTTAGTTACGACAACTTCATAGGATTTTTCATCTCCCAAGTAAGAAAATTCCTTTAGCATCTCCTCTGTAGTTCTAAAATAAAGCGGTATATCATCATCTGAATCGGAATAACCCAAACCTTTCAACAAGACCTTTCTATAGATAGACATATATGGATCTAAAAAATGAACGTCACATGTAGCTACAACTGGCTTTTCATATATTTCACCTAATCTAACTATCTTCCTGTTTAATTCTCTTAAATCATCTTCAGACTGCAAGCTCCCGTTTTTTATTAAAAACCTATTGTTATCGATGGGCTGAATCTCTAGATAATCATAAAATTCTACGATATCCTTTAACTCCTCTTCTGATTTGCCAGATAATATTTCACGAACTAAAAGCCCACTTTCACAAGCAGATCCAACTATTAAATCATCTCTATATTTCATGATCATGCTCTTCTTTATCCTGGGTTTTTTATAAAAGCTATTTATATGAGAGTCAGAGATTATCTCATAAAGTTTCTTAATCCCACTTTGGTTCTTAGCGTATATGATCGTATGATATGTATTTAGTTTTTTAAAATCTATGGTATTTTTAAATTCAC
>WQUF01000358.1 GCA_009785875.1 Oscillospiraceae bacterium
CAGATGGTGGTCCTTGCTGGCTTTGCAGAAAGTGAAGAGGAAGCAAAGAAACTTTTAATGGATAACGTAAGTTCTGGGAAGGCTTTTGAAAAATTTAAAGAATTTGTTTCTGCTCAAGGAGGGAATTTAGATACAAAATTGCCTGAAGCTAAGTTTGTGATAGAGGTAAAATCTAAAAACGATGGTTATGTTTCGAAAATCCACGCAGAAGGAGTAGGGAATGTGGCTATGAAATTAGGAGCCGGTAGAATCACAAAAGAGAGCAAGATCGATCTATCGGTAGGAGTGGTGCTGAATAAAAAAAGAGGGGATAGAGTCTTAAAAGGGGAAACACTTGCCTTTATTCATGCAAATGATTTGGATTTAGGAAATGAGGAAGCAGAGGAACTTTTAAATTGCTTCGTCATAGCTGATGAGTATAATAAGGATATTCCGCTTATTTATGGTATAATAAAGTAAAAAGGGAGAAAACTTTAATGAAAGTTAAGCCTGTTATCTATTCAATGAAGCCTAAATATCCTGATAAGTATTCCATAGATATAAATGAATTAATGTATTATAAACCTCATAGATGGATGAATAAACCACTTGTAATAAGCGCACTTTCTGCGACGATTTTATTGTCATCTTGCGCAAATGAATTAGGAATAACAGGATCATCTGATACTACTGCGCTAGTAACATCAAAAACATCTAACACTACTACGTTAGAAACATCAGGAACATCTAATGCTATGAGTTTTAATATACCTATATTCTTTCATGGAAAAGGGACAGGTGTAATTGGCTGTGAAGTTGTTAATGCACCGTTATTTTTAACTGAAGAAGAAGCATTTGCGGTAATTTCAGAAGAGCTTAAATTAGCTGGAATAGAAGCTATTAAAAATGATAAAGCTTCATCAGAAGTTGAAGTCCCTGTAACTAATGCTTATTATGAGCCTGGTAAAGAAGAAAATAAAATTGTAACTAGCCCCCAAGACTTTACTTATGATGCATATACTAAAATAGGTACTAAATATATCAATATTGAATTTGTATCTAATGATGATTATAAAAATTGGGAGAATAAAAATCAAGGAGTTTGGTCTTCTGTTGAGTATCTCAATTTAAAAGGTGCAGCGGAAGCATTAGCAAAAGAAAATAACTCAGTTGCAGCATTCTATGATCCGTTCACATATTATAATTATATGGAAACAAATGTTGAGATGGAAAATACTTATGATGATGAGAAAGAAGCACATAATGCATCATTAGAATTTTTAAGGTCTCAGGTTAAAGATTTTATGGAATGGCTTAAAGCAGAGGGTGTGATTTAATGCATTTTACACTTCACCTAAGCAATACATGTAACATGAAATGCGATTATTGCTATGTTTTTGATAATAAATCAGAGTACAAACCTTTGATAATGTCTAAAGAGACAGCATTTAAAGCTATAGACATTGCTACTTCAAATTCTAGCAGAGCTGGTATTATTTTTTTTGGTGGAGAACCGCTTTTACATAGGGAATTAATTGAGGATGTGATAAAATACTCAAAAGAAAAGCAAGGGTCTTATTTCTTTAAAATCACCACTAATGGCTTGTTATTAGATGAAAGCTTTATTGATCTATCAGTTAAAGAAAATATCTTCATCGCGATCTCAATAGATGGAACTAAGAATTCTCACAATAAACATAGAAAAGATAGCTTAGGATTAGGTACTTATGATAGGGTCATCGAGAATGCAAAGAGACTTCTAAAGAAAAAACCTTATTCTCCAGTTTTAATGACTATAAACCCTGATACTGTTGATGGATACTGTGATGGAGTTAAATCTCTATTTGAAATTGGATTTTCTTATATCATTTGCTCTTTAAACTATGCAGCAGATTGGACAGATGAGGATATGAAAAAACTTGCTAAACAGTATGAACTATTAGCGGATTTTTATTATGAGCATACTAAGTTAGAGGACAAGTTTTATTTAAGCCCTTTTGAGGTGAAGATCTCAAGTCATGTTAATAATAAAACCTATAGGCATGAGAGATGCGAATTAGGGAAACGTCAAATATCAATAGGACCTGATGGAAAACTATATCCTTGTGTGCAATTTGTTGGGGATGATAATTATTCTATTGGAAATGTTCATGAAGGAATCGATGAGAATAAGAGATTTCAGCTCTTTAATCAAAATGAAAAGGAAAAGCCTGAGTGCGATAGGTGTGCTATTAGAGAAAGGTGTAATCACTATTGCGGATGCTTAAATAAACAAGCTACCGGTAATATCGATGAAGTGTCTCCTGTTTTATGTGCTCATGAGAGGATCATACTTCCTATTGCAGATAGGGTCGCCTATAAATTGTATAAAGAAAAAAATCCGATGTTTATTCAAAAGCATTATAACGATTTTTATCCTGTGGTTTCTATGGTCGAAGAGAAGATAAAATGAAACCTATAAACAAAACTGTTTCGTATTGGTGAATTATCATAATGATGGAGATGTTATGAATTGAAAATAAGCTCGTTATTTATATTAGTATTATCATTTTTTCTGCTATTTGGATGTTCGAAAGAAGTGCAAAAAGATGAACTTAGAAATTTTGTTATAGAAAATTGGAGTACTTCTATAGGGGCTATAGATGAAAATAACTTGAATAATACTGATGAACAAAAATATTCATATACTTTGTACCTTACATCTGAAACAGGAATGCTAGATGACGTTAAAGAAGTTAGACCAATTTTCGGAGATAATATCAAAAATAAAATTATAACTAATGATTTGCCAATAATTAAATCAGCTGATACTAGTATTGAAGTTCAAGGTTATATTATTTTTGATGCGAAAGGATTAACCAAAGTTGAAATCGCTGCACTAACCCCATTTTTTACTGAGGTACAAATAATCACAAAGGATAATTCTGAATATATAGTTAAATTAAATATACTAAAATTAGAATAAATTCAAGAAGGGAGGATTTTATTTATTTATGTATTTAACAATGGATGAAATAAAGGAATGATGGTGAATGGAATGATGGTGAATGGGTATTCATGATAAAGTTTTGAGTTTTAAATTAAATAATTACAATGAAAGATGAGAGAGATTAATAGGAATTTCCTCACGGTGGGGAAATTTCCTCACCGTGAGGAAATTTAGAAATATATGATCTTGTATGGAATAGAGATTACTCTTTAAACAAAACATTTTTTTCAATACAAAATACTTAGGAAAGATCTTCAAGAACACAATACCAAAGCATCTAAAAAGAAAATAGTGTCTATAGGTCAAAGAGAAAACCGTTATGGTAATGATATAAATCACACCATTACAAAGGCACTCATTGACAAATATGGTTCAAAGACATTATTTAGTTAAATAATACTTTTTCGTTTGGTTTGTTGCCTGGTAGAGTTATCTGTGAAATAAAACTAAATCCTGCCTTTGTAGCCACTCGAATAGATAATTCATTTGCGGGTTTGATAACAGCATAAAAGAAATTATTCTCGTTCATTGGGAAATAATGCTGAGTGATCGCTTTGGTTGCTTCTGTCGCATAACCGTTACCCATTGCTTCTTTAGATATGAAATAACCAATACTTAATTCTCCTGGCAATTCGTCCTTGAACTCACACCCTATACTTATTTTTCCTATTAGTTTATACGAAGCACTTGATTTGATTATCGCTTTCGGCATATTCATGATAATGCTCGTTGAACTTATTATGAAGTTCATAAAGCTATTCTTAGAAAAAACTAAGAAATAGAAGCTACTTTTCTGTAAAACCATTTTTAGTTTTACCACCTTCACGG
>WQUF01000359.1 GCA_009785875.1 Oscillospiraceae bacterium
CTGTGAGTGCTTATATCGATATGTTTACGCTTTTAAAATTCATATCGAAAAAGGATTCTTTAGATAATATTAGAAAGGATTTGCCTATTTTTTTAATTACTGGTGGAATGGACCCTGTTGGTGAATACGGGAAAGGAGTAGAAAAGGTTTATAATGCGCTTAAGGCTGCTTCTTTTGACCATGTTCAGTTTAAAATATATGAGAATGCAAGGCACGAAATTTTAAATGAATCTATAAAAGGTGAGACTCATATGGATTTGCTCCAGTGGATTCAAAAATGGATCAGTGGGTAACAACCTAAAAGGATCGCAAAAGAAGGAGAATATTATGCTTATACATGCAACAGATGAGATAAGTCCTTTAAAAAAAGTATTATTGCACAGACCTGGTAGTGAACTTGAACAACTTACTCCTCAATCTCTTATTCCACTTTTATTCGATGATATACCTTATCTAAAAGCTGCACAATTTGAACACGATTATTTTGCGGAGCTTTTGCGTAAAAATGGCGTTGAAGTCTTATATTTAGAGGACTTGATTGCCAGTACTATATCACAAGCTCCGGAAATCAAAAAACAATTTATACAGGAATTTATTGACGAAGCAGGTGCTATCGCTAAGCATCATGAAGCAAGGCTTACTGAAATGCTCCTCTCTATGGATAACGAAAAAGAGCTTATTTTAAGCACCATGGCTGGAATAAACGTTAAGAAATTGCAAGGAAGGAATTCAGGATCATTTGTCGATATGATTTCAAGAACCACTCAATTTGCCATAGAGCCAATTCCTAATCTTTATTTTACTCGTGACCCTTTTGCAATAATTGGAAATGGTGTAAGCTTGAATCACATGTATTCTTATACTCGTAATCGTGAAACTATATATTCCCGTTATATTTTTAAGTATCATCCTGAATTTAACGGCAAGATACCATTTTATTATACAAACGATGAACCTTATAGCATAGAAGGAGGGGATATTTTAAACTTAAATGAAAATACTATAGCCATTGGGTTATCTCAAAGGACTTGCCCTGAAGCTTGTGAACTATTGGCACAGAACATTTTTTCTGATGAAACATCTAAAGTAAATACCATATTAGCTTTTGATATTCCAAGCTTGAGGACATATATGCATCTTGATACTGTGTTTACTCAAGTAGATGTCTCTAAATTTATTGTACATCCGCTTATCCTCGATTATTTAGATATTTATATACTTAAGAAAGGCTCAGGTAAAGATCTTATAGTAGAAAAATCCGATTTAAACTTAAGGGCTACCTTACAGAAAGTATTAAATTTAGACGATTGCACTTTGATTTATTGCGGTGGAAAGGATCAAATCTCATCAGCCCGTGAGCAGTGGAATGATGGAGCGAATACTCTGTGCATTGCGAAAGGGGTAGTGATCACTTATGACCGAAACACTATTACAAATCAAACTTTAAGAGAAAATGGCATAACTGTTTTAACTACACTCAGTTCAGAGCTTTCCCGTGGTCGTGGAGGTCCTCATTGCATGAGCATGCCACTGGTGAGAAGTTCATTATAAGCTTAATTTGAAAGGAGTATTTTATGGGATTTAAATTTCCAAAATATAATCCACCTGATTTTAACGAAGAAAAGTTTTTAAATGCAGAGGATGTTAAAATTTCCAAAGCAGAAACGGATGGCATTGCGCCTTATTATTATCATAGCACTTCCATATATCCAGAATATTTTAAAATAGACGGTAAATGGATTCTTGCAGAGGAGAGCCGCATGGACTGTGTCGTAATCCGCAAGTCAAATGGTACTTTAAATGTTGTTGAAGCGCGAAATATACGATGTGGCGATGAAGTCATCTTAGGTCGAGATGAAAATTGCAGTGAAGGCATTTATGTTCATACAAATGGCTTTTTAAGTGAAGAACCTATCTGGGATAATTTTGTTTTTCGAAGCAACCGTTCTAGAGAAACTGCATATTCTAAAGATTATGATGATCTATATGAACTATTAAAATATGAGAAAAATTGTGGGAATGTACTCTGGGTCATGGGACCAGCTTTTTCTTTTGATGCAGATGCTCGCTTTTCTATGCAGCGCATGATAGAAGAGGGATATGTACATGGGGTACTCGCTGGCAACGCATTAGCTACCCACGATCTTGAAGGTGGTCTGTTTAAAACTGCTCTTGGTCAAGATATATATACACAAAGGTCTATGCCAAATGGACATTATAATCATCTCGATGTGATAAATCTTGTCCGTAAGAGTGGTTCTATTCCAAGATTTATACAAGATCACAATATTAAAGATGGTATCATGTATGGACTGGTTAAAATGGATATTCCATTTGTCTTAGCTGGTTCCATTAGAGACGATGGGCCACTTCCTGAGGTGATTTCGAACGTTTATGAAGCTCAAGGAAAGATGAGAAGTTTAATTAAAACTGCAACTACAGTGATTTGCCTTGCTACTCAGCTTCATACTATTGCAACAGGAAACATGACTCCATCTTTTAGAGTAGTTGACGGTATTGTTCGCCCATTGTATACTTATTCAATAGATGTTTCAGAATTTGCTGTGAACAAACTGGCTGACCGTGGCAGTCTCAGCACTATAAGCTTTGTAACGAATGTTCAAGATTTTATAGTCCACGTTGCAAAAGGTCTCAAAATTTATTATTAAGGAGTGTATTATTATGGTTAATTTAAAAGGAAGAAGCTTTCTTACGCTTATGGATTTTACAGAAGAAGAGATCAGATATCTTCTCGATCTCTCTCACGATTTAAAAGCTAAGAAAAAAGCTGGCATTTTTGATATGTCGTTAAAAAATAAAAATATAGTTTTGCTATTTGAAAAGGCGTCTACCCGAACAAGATGCGCATTTGAAGTGGCAGCATTTGACGAAGGAGCTCGTGTTACTTTTCTTGATTCTCAGAGTTCCCATATGGGTAAAAAAGAATCATTGGAGGATACTGCTAAAGTGCTGGGAAGATTTTATGATGGCATAGAATACCGTGGATTTAATCAATCTGTTGTAGAGGATCTTGCTAAATATTCAGGGGTACCTGTATGGAACGGCTTAACAGATGTGGATCATCCTACTCAAATCCTTGCAGATTTAATGACTATTGAAGAAAATATCTCTAAACCTTTAAGAGAATGCAAAGTTGTTTTTTGTGGAGATATACGCAATAACATGGCTTATGCCTGGATGTATGGCTGTGCAAAGATGGGAATGCATTTTATCGCTTACGGTCCTGAAGGATTAAAGGTAGATGAAAATGTGCTTAAAGTTGCAAATGAAGCTGCTGCTATATCTGGTGGAAAGATAGAGGTTTGCCACGATGCTTCATGCTTAGATAAGGCAGATGTATTATGCAGCGATGTATGGGTTTCAATGGGTGAAGAGCATTTAATGGCGGAAAGATCTAAGCTTTTAAGCCCATATCGCATCACTAAGGAGATGATGGATTTAACAAATAATCCTGATGTGATCTTCTTACACTGCTTGCCAAGCTTTCACAATTTTGACACTATTACAGCAAAGAGCCAGATGGATTTAGGTATCGATATCAGAGAAGTCACAGAAGAGGTATTCCTTAGCAAGAATTCTAAAGTATTCGATGAATCTGAAAATCGCATGCATACGATTAAAGCAGTTATGGTGGCAACTATATAATTATTTGAAAGTTGGGAGGGGAAAAAATGAAAGAGATGAGCGAAGAAGAAAGCATGAACCTTACTATAAATGATTTTCGTGATCTAATGTCCCAAGAAAAGCAGCAAGATA
>WQUF01000360.1 GCA_009785875.1 Oscillospiraceae bacterium
TCTCTTACTTCGAAGATTTACCCTCAAAGCAGCATGAAAGATGAGAAAACAGGAAAGATGGTGCCTTTAACCTGGGAACTTCATTTGGAGAGTGCTAAGAGAGCAGTTGAGGAGAAGACTACAATAAAGATAACTGTGGTAGCAGAACTTGTAGGGGAACTACTAAATAAAATATTTGGAGTAAAAGACGAATATGTGAAATTAAATCAAATTAAAAATGGAAATAAATACATGAAAATAAACGTAGTTGATAGGCACATGAGGCAATACTTGAATAGAGGTTTCATTAACCAGAATACCTACGATAGAGTGGTTCCTAAGAAAGATCCTAAAGGAATGGATTTATTGAAGACTTTGGGGCTGTAGCAAATATCATATTTGAAAAAATGTGTAGGAAATTTTTATATAAATTTAGTCAAATTAAAATTCAATATAAGCGTTGATACACCTGACTTTCAAGAAAATAGCCTAGGCTTGGTAAGTGTATGAAAAAATAAATACATGATTAAATAAAACTTATATAATAGTTTTAATAAGCTTAAAATAGTGTATAAATTACATTATAATCATGTATATATTAACGCATAGTGCTGTAGTGGCATTAGGGTAAATTTTTCCTAGCTGATTTCAATAAGAACAGCCCCTTTCAACAATATACCTGAAAAGGGCTTTTTAAAAATTATCCAATATATCGTCTTATAATGCACTCATGTTTTTTAGAACTTTTATCATAATTAATGCCTATAATCAAAGCATTCTCTTTATATTCCTTTAAAATATCCGTGTACTTTTTATCTTCTATTTGCTTAATAGCCCCTAAAGCTGATTTATCCCATTTAAGTTCAATTATCATTGCAGGCTTATCTAAGTGATTTTTCTTTGGTCTGAAAAACAAATCTATAAATCCTTTCCCTGATGGCATTTCTCTCTCAATAATGTAATACTGCCTTGCACTATAAAATGCAATGGAAAGAACACAGGATAATGCGTTTTCATCGTTATATTTGATTATGGATGTTTCGCTAGAGTGAACTTTTTCTATCGCTTCTGCTACAGCCACGGAGTCCATGTTCCATGTAGCTTTTAATAGACTATATGATGATTTTAATGAAGACGTTATTTCATCCCATCCAACGTTTTTTACAGCTGTTACAAATTCATCAGAAATCTCTTTATTTGGAATAAAAACTTCCTTTGTTTCAAAATCGTATCCTAAGTAACCTAAATGGATGAGCAAAGTAAGAATATCGTTATATGATTCAAATGTGACCATATCGTTGGTAAAACTACTGATATCTATCTGCTTTCTTTCACCAGCCAATAATTTAATGATTGCATCTTTCAACCCATCATAATCTGTCTTGATGTATATTTTCAAAGCTTCATACGTTTCTGTTTGACTCCAATAATTATCAAATTGTTTACTCAATATGGCTTCAATTACTGATTTAGGGTTATATATATTTTTCATATTAGGGAAAGAATAACCATCATACCACTCAGCCATTTCTTCATAGTCCATTTTGTGTTTTTCACAAAGGGCTATAACTTCATCTTGAGTAAAACCAACAAATTCAGTCATTTCTTTTGGATTTGTCATTGAAAATTCACGAAACATATTTATAGCTGATTGTGTGCCGTACTTCTTAATAGGTAAAATTCCTGTCATATACGCCAAGGCAACATATTTCTTGTCTTTTAAGATATTCCTAAGAAAATCTAAATAAATTTTTTGCGCTTGTTTATCAGTTTGATATTCTCTAAATATACAGTCCCACTCGTCAATTATAAAAACAATTCGTATACCTGAAACTTCATATAAAGTTTGCAAAATTGATTTTAATCTTACTTTCGAGCCATTTAAATTTATCTCAGGATAGTCTTTAAAAATATCACAAATTATCTCATCTTTTATATTCTTAAGCATATCTTCTATACAAGGAGATTCGCTTAAAAAGTCTTGCATGTTTAAAAAAATTACGTTATATTTATTTAAATGCTTTTTATATGAAGGGTCCTTGGCAATCTTTAAATTTGCAAACATATCACTGGAATCTGAGCCACAGCTATAATAAGCTGTCAGCATTTCAGCAGCCATTGTTTTACCAAAACGCCGTGGACGACTTATGCAAATATACTTTTGCTTTGTACCAATCATTTCATTTGCATAAGCAATAATACCAGACTTATCTACGTAAATTTTTGATTGTAAAGATTCTTCAAAGTCTTCATTTGATGGATTAAGATAAATACCCATTAAAATTCACCACCATTCTAAACATCATTGAAGGCATTCGCTTTATTGTAACATATTTACGAAGGTCTTGAAAAGTAAAATTATTTATTTGATTATCTTCCACTTTTATGTTAATATTAGTGTGAGGTGAAAACACTTTATGGAACGAAAAATGCTAAAATCGCTGGTAGAATGGAAAAATAGTTCCAGCCGAAAGCCTTTAATTCTACATGGTGCAAGGCAAGTTGGTAAAACTTATATTGTTATTACGTTTGGGAAAAGATATTATAAAAATACTGTTTATATAAATTTTTTAACACAGAATGGCAACCAATCTCAATGGACTGATTGCCTTCTTTTTTATTTTAATATTTCAATAATCCTTTATTAAGCTCCCTCACATTTTGACGAACTTTCTTAATCACATCGCTGTCAGGTTCCTCAACTTCTTTAAATATTTTCAAAGCTTTATTGCAATATTCCAAACCCTTTTTCAAATCTCCTAATTCACCATATATAGTTCCAATTTCATTATAGAAACGTGCAATTTCATATTTATTATCAACTTCAAAGGCTTTCTTTTCCCTTATTTTGAGCGATTTAAGAAAATACTTTAGAGCATCTTGAAAATCACTATTAAGCTTATAAGCATTGCCTAAATCATAGTAAGGTATTACAAGTTCAATATTATCCTCATTATACACATTTTCATATATTTCGAGTCTTTTTTGAAAATACATTATTGCTTTATCATATTTTCCTTGAAATTGATAAATATTTGCGATATATTCGTAATCCTCTGCTAAATCGAGTTGGTATATATTTTTGCCATGGACAATTTTCCTAATATTTAAATCCTTAAAAAATAACCTCAGTGCTTCATCATAATTTTTCATTTTGCTGTAAATGAACCCAATGCTAGCATAACAATCCGCAGTATACAGGTTATTTTCGCCTAAAACCTTTAATCTTATTTCTAAAGCGTTATTTAAATAGGTTAAAGAATCTTTATCGTTATACATCTCAAAATAATCAGCCCCGATATTGTAAAGAATAGTTGCGATATTTGCATCATCTTTATTTACTTTATTCCTATACATCTTTAAAACACTTAAATGAGTTTCTAAAGCTTTCTCTAAATCCTTTTGAAACCTATACATTTCTCCCATGTTATTATAAACCATTGCAATGTCTTCATGATCTTCACTTAGGACTTTCTTCATAATAAGTAACGCCCTATCGAAATATACTGCTGCTTTCATAAAATCTTCTGATCTAACAGCTAATTTTCCTACATTGTTTGATAAATAAGCAATCTCTAATTCTTCATCTTCAAAATAATCTAAAATTGAAAGAGCATAAACTAAATATTCCAATCTTTTAATATAATCCTCAAATTTATCATTGTTTAATTCATCGTTGATTAAGCAAATCAAATCTTTAGCTTCTGAAAAAGTTACCCTATATTTATATTTAAGGACATAAAAAACCACAATAGGCATTGAATAAAATTGCTCTATTTTATAAATCCAGCCTTTG
>WQUF01000361.1 GCA_009785875.1 Oscillospiraceae bacterium
TTATTTACAGTGGGTATGCAGTTATTTTTTGATGAAGTCAACAAGTCATCATTAAATTTTAAGAGTAGCAAATATGTATATTTATCCTTAATATCTTTAGGATTTATTCTAATTACAAGAGAGATTTTTAATGGATTGCACAATTTTATGGGAACAGTTATGAGAGAATGTTCTAAAGGTTATAATTTAGGACTGATCCATAAAATAGTATCAAAATTTCAACCTATATATTTTGAAGATACAAATGTACTCGATGAAATAAATAGAGCTAAGCAAGGAAGCGAAGAATGCTTTAGATTTATAGATACATTTTTAGATTTATTTGATTTTTATCTACCCTATTTCATATTTATGGGTATATATTTATATACAATAGATCCGATTTTAGTCTTTTCTATTTTAGCAATATTTATCCCTACCCTCATCAATACATTTATAAGAAGTGGATTATTTTTTGAATTAGAGAAGAGCATATCACCACTCAGAAGAAAGCTCGAAGCATATAGAGATTGCATCTGCGATATAAAATTTTATAAAGAAACAAGATTATTAAATGCTTATGATTTTTTTATTAAAAAATATGCTGATGCTCTTGAAAAACATAATGAAGAAGTTAAGAAAGCTGAATATAAATCAGGATTTGTTGAACTCGGAATGAAATTGATCACTCTTATTGGGTATTTTATCGTTCTTTTTCTTCTAATCAACACATTATTAAATGGGAAAATCACAGCAGGAGAATTTTCAGCTATTTTCTCTTCGTTATCGATATTCTTTGTAATGATGGAATATGCAGTTTACAGAAATATGGGAAATGCATTTAAAAATGTAGGAGCAGTAAAAAACTTCTTATTTTTATTACAAAAGGAGCAGTATGATAATACAAAAGAATTCAATGGACCAATAAACTCGATAAAGCTTAACGATATAAGTTTTTCTTATGATGATGAGAGATATGTTCTCAAAAATATAAGTTTTGATATTACATGCAATAAAATAATCGCAATAGTTGGACCAAATGGAGCAGGTAAATCAACTTTGGCAAAAATTTTACTAGGATTATATCCTGTATCAAAGGGAGAAATATTCATAAATAATGAACCGCTTCATGAATTTAACAAATTATCTGTATTAAATGAAAATAGTGCAGTATTTCAAGATTATCAAAGATATAAGATGAGTTTAAAAGATAATATCATATTAAGCAATTTTATGAAAGGTGAAGATGATATGATGCTTGATGAAACTATAATAGATGCGGATATCGAAATGAATGATTTTAATAATGATCTTAATTTAGTTTTATCGAAAGATTTTGATGGAATAGATATATCAGGTGGACAGTGGCAGAGAATTGCAATCGCAAGAGGTTTATATAAGGAACATTCTTTAATTGTGTTAGATGAACCAACTAGTGCAATTGATCCTTTAGAAGAAAGTAGAATATATAATAACTTTAAAAAGATATCTAAAAACAAAATATCTTTTTTAATAACACATAGGATAGGAGCAGCAAAAATTGCTGACACAATAATTGTTTTAGATGAAGGTAAGATCGTAGAGATGGGGAGCCATGATGAATTAATGAAATTAAATGGAAAATATAAGCTTATGTTTGATAACCAATCAAAGTGGTACTAATCTTTAAAAATTTTCTCACGGTGTCACCGATTTTTCAAAATGTTACCATGGTAACACCGTATCACCAATTCTTTAAAATATTTCTAACGATGACACCGTGTCACTGATTCTTTAATTCAAATATACATCTCTCACGGTGTCACCAAGGCACTTATTCGACCTGAATCAGATCATGTTTTTTACCCTTTCCAGCATTGAGAGCTTCTACAGCTTTTCTTAAATCATAAGGAGCCCTAATCACACCTCTTTCAGTTATGATTCCTGAAATGAGTTCATTAGGTGTCACATCGAAAGCCGGATTGAATGTTTTTATTCCAAGTGGAGCAATTTTCTTCCCCATCACTTCAGTGATCTCGCTCCCGTCCCTTTCCTCTATTGGTATATCATCACCTGTTTTAGTCTTAATATCGATAGTGGAAATAGGACACGCTACGTAAAAAGGAATGTTATGAGCCTTTGCAAGGAGAGCTAATCCATATGTCCCAATTTTATTTGCAGCATCCCCATTTTGTGCGAGCCTATCACAGCCTACAAAACAAGCATCTATCCATCCCTTTTTCATGATCACTGCAGCCATGTTATCGGTTATCAGCGTTACATCGATACCTGATTTATAAAGCTCATAGCAGGTCAATCTCGCTCCCTGAAGAAGTGGTCTCGTTTCATCTGCAAAAACATGTACATTTATCCCTCTCTCCTTTGCCACATAAATAGGTGCAAGAGCCGTCCCATATTTGCTCGTAGCGAGAGCACCAGCATTGCAATGGGTTAAAATTCCCATTCCTTCTTTTATGAATTGTTGACCATTTTCACCGATCTTTCTGCAGACTTCCTCGTCTTCCTCTTGAATTAAAATTGCTTCTTCTTCAATTTTATCCTTGATCTCTTTTATAGGTTTATCTTTATATTTTAAGATAATATCATTCACTCTATTTAAAGCCCAAGATAAATTCACAGCAGTTGGTCTCGATCTTTCTAAATATTCCTTTGCATTTTTCATATAGCTATAGAATTCATCAAAAGAAGAATCTGGAGCGTTTTTTGCTATAGCCATCATTCCAAATGCAGCTCCAATACCAATTGCAGGTGCGCCTCTTATTGCTAATGTTTTAATAGCATCATAGCATTTTTCTAAGGTGTCTATTTTCAGCCAAATTGTTTCTTCCGGAAGAGCTCTTTGATCTAAAAAATATACTTCACCTTCACTATATGTAACTGGTTGTACTTCTTCGAATAAGTTCATCGCTTCATTTCCTTTACAAATTCATTAGCCTTTTTATAGATATCCAGTGGATCAATGCCTATATTAAATTTACCATCTTCATATAAAATTTCCCCATTTATCATAGTGAGTTTTACATTTTGTTTGGAACCAGAATAAACCACATTTTTTAGAATATTATTTATAGGCTGCATATTAGGCTGATTCAAATCTATCATGATTAAATCTGCAAGCTTGCCTTCTTTTAACGTATCGCATTCATAAAGTCCCATAGCTCTTGCTCCTATTGATGTCGCCATTTCTAGGACTTTTTCAACAGACATAGCAGATGCATCGTCTGTCAGAATCTTCTGAAGTCCCGTAACTAAAAACATCTCTTTAAACATATCCAAAGAATTGTTGCTAGCCGCTGAATCTGTGCCTATAGCTACAGGTATTCCCATTCTTAACATCTTAGATACATTTGCAATTCCGCTGGCAAGTTTTAAATTCGAAGCTGGATTTGTGATTATATACATATTTCTCTTTTTAAATATCTCTAAATCCTCATCTGTAGCATGGACCATATGGTATCCTCCACCACCATATTCAAACAATCCCATATCGTCTAAATATTTAGTCGGAGTCTTGCCATTTCTTTCGATACATTCTTCCACTTCTCTTTTTGTCTCGGAATTGTGAGTGAATACCGGCTCTTCATATTTTTTTGCTAAGGAAGAAATCCCTTTTAAAAGCTCTTTAGTGCTAGTATATTCAGCATGGAATGAAAGTTTCACGCTGATTAATTCATTTAAACTTTTAAAATGATTATATTCCTCTTCATAAATTTTTAAATCGCCTTTAGGAGGTATTAGCGCAAATACTGTTCTAAAGCCACATTCTATTGAAGCTTTTGCTATCTCTTC
>WQUF01000362.1 GCA_009785875.1 Oscillospiraceae bacterium
TCAGCGATTTTCTGAGCTATTTCAGGGGTCATATTAGAATGAGAAAGAGAAACATCAATGCTTTCACAGGTGACATTTTTAAGCAAAATCTTAGGGCGCAAGTCTTCTCCATAATAACCTTTTTCGTATGGGTCAAATTTACTTTTATACATTATTCTACCTCTCATAAATTATTATATATTATCTTATTAAAGTAAAAGCTAAATGTTACATCCTTTAAAAAATAATTTTATATCTTGAGAGTGAAAGTCTCTTTAGTCAGCATACTTTATTGACAACATTATATGATTTCAGCATATAATTATAATAAATATGAAGCACGCCAAATTGGGTATAATTTATGGATAAAATTTTGCAAGTATTCATTTATAACTTTATCCTACTATGATACAATATAATTAACTCGTGTGTAGGAAGGGCAATAAAATGGGACTTGAAAATAGAAATTCAATTATGCACAGAATTAAGAGCTTATCGTTAGAAGAAAGAATTCAAAACGAGATATTTAGAACTGGTTTTTTAGTAAACAATAAAGATAAATTTAAAGAAAGGGCTTCTATTTCTACAAATATCATCGATAAAGAGAATATACCTAATTTGATAAGTTATCTATTTAACCCTATGGAAAAAGTTTCTGATTTTAAATCAAGATTTACAGGAGATGAGGAGTATATTTCTGTTATAGAAGATTCTATTTTTGAAATACTGTATAATTTTAAAGAAATGTCCGTACCCTATCTAAAAGATATGGTTTTAAATTCTAATCTTAAGATTAAAGTTAAAGCTATGAACATTCTCACCAGAATTGCTAAAGATTCTAAAGAAAAAGAGAGTATTGTATCATTTATAAATGAAAACATCGATGATTTAAGGTATGAAGTTATCATTCCAACTTTATATTTCATATCTTTTATTAAAGATAGCAAAGAGGTTTTAGATATTTATAACAGGTTTTTTACTTTTTATGATGAAGATTATGGGGAATACGCTGATGCATTATATGTTTTAGAAAATATGTATTTATATGATAAAAATGCTATAACACCTTTTCTACCTACTTTAAAAGAATATGCCCTGAATAAGAATTTTAGAAAAAGACCGACCTTAAATGGTATTTTTGTCAGGAACATGATTGGTGACGATAATGATGAAATTAATTTTTGTTTTTACGAGAGTTTAGATGAAGTAAATAATATTAGAGCTGCTTTGTTTTATACGAAGATTGTTCCAAATGATGATGATATTTATAATAGATTATCTTATTGGTATAATCAAATTCAAGACAAAGATTTAAAAAATAAGATTGAATGTGCTCTTAGAAAATATTCTGCCATTAAAGAAGCTTAAAAGGAGCTTGGTTTATGAAAACTGATATTGAAAGAAGAAAACCTTATAATTTTAAAATTGCTATGATAGTTGGTTACATAGGAATTGCTTTTTCTTTTATACAGTGCATGGCCATTATATATAGTATTTTTGATTATACTAGTTTTCAGTATTATAATTTATTTTCAGTATTATTAAATATATTTGTCCTTTGCTGTGCTTTTTTTTTCATCTACAATTATAGTAAGTTTAAGCTGATATCTGGCATATCTTTAGTGGTTTTAGGTATAATATTAATTTGTTTTTTCTTAAACTTAAATTATTATAGCGGTTTAGTTGTGGTTTTATCAGGTTTCTTTGGAATAATAGAATCGATGTATAAATCTGGCTCAAGCTTAAAAGGATATTCATATTTTACTGGACAAAATACCATATATAAATCTCAGAAGAATTTTCAAAATTTCATGCCAGAAATATAAGAGGATAATGAATAAACATGCGATAGCATGTTTATTCATTATGCAACAGTCCCTAATCATCTAATAAAAATAATTCATTTTCTTCGATTAAGTTGATTAAACTTGTATCATAATCGGGATCTGTAGCATAACCACCATCTTTAATCGCTTTTGCCTGCTGTTTATAATTTTCTGCTGTAAATACTCCGCTATCGGTGTATCTTGGATTAGAAAGCAAAAATAAGCTGTGGTCGATTATGCTGCCTTCATAGTTGTCATATTTTCTAAATTCATCTTTTATTGTTACATTTCTGCTCTCATTTTCATCCCATTCAGAAGTGGTCATGGTTATTACTTCACCATTCCAATCCCCATAAGATTTTATTCCAAATATGTTCTTCCCCTCAGTGTATAACTTAGACGACCCCCAATTACTCTCTAATATTGCTTGAGCTAAAGTGATAGAAGTAAATATTTTAAAATCTTCTTCATTAGATTTTGCACCAAAATAAATCTGACTAATGAAATCTAAATTCTGGTCAGATGCATAATTTAATTTATTGATCTTTTCCATATCATCACTTATTTTTGCTTTGCTATCTTCGCTTAGAGATTCTTCATTTGCTATATCATCCAATGACTTTACCTTTTTTGTTTTAATGGTTATGCTTTCATTTATTTCATCTTTATTTCTAAAATTTATGTCCACATAGTTTATAGTCTTATTATTGTTTTCTAAATATTGATTTAAATCTATATTAGTCCCATCTTCCAAAATAAAATCCTTGCATAATGCGTCTATTGTATTCTTATCAGCGTTTTCAATATCGATAACATAGTTACAAGATATAGATAGAGCAGAAAGAATATCCTTCCAGTCTATACTGGTGCTATTTTCATCATTAAAATTTTTAACTTCATTTATTATATCTTTAAAACTTATGGTAGTATTTTCATCTACTACAAATTTGTTGTAACTTTGCAATATTGAATCTAAGCTATTATCTAGTTCACCATTTTTTTCCACTAGATCAAGAGCTAAAACCTCTTTAAAATCGATATTGGTATCATTTTTAATATTTGAGTAGGTTATTAATCGCTTGTAATGATTATAAATTTCGCTTGATATTATTGGTGGTTCAATTTTTGGAGATTCAAAGACTCTGGATTCTATAGATTTTAAATAAAATAGCAAAATTCCTACTAATGAAAATAAAATTAACAAAAGAATTACAACAAGGACAATGACAAGGGATTTACCTTTTTTGTTTCGTGTTCTACCTCTCCTACTATGCATTAATTCCTCCATAATATAAGGATTACTTATATATCAATAATTGTATAAATATTTTACATTAAAATAATTAAATTGTATAGTGATAAAATTATCCCTGTATTTTCCATAAGTATAGTTTTATAAAAAATTGAAATAATATTCTTTAACATTTAAAATAAATAAAAGTATATTCTATTATATGGGAAAATAAAGAATTTGATTAAAAAAAATTAAACTAAAGTTTATATTTTAATACTAAATAAGTAAATAATTTTCCTTGATACCATTTGTTAATAATGTTGACTTTACAATTTTAGTGATATAAAATGTGTGGTAGTTAAACAAATACTTTATGAGGTGATAATTATGAATAAGGTTGTTCCTAGCGACATAGAAATTGCTCAGGCTTGTAAAATGAAACCTATCGTGAAAATTGCAAGTAATTGCGGTATTCATGAAGATGAGATGGAGCTTTATGGAAAATATAAAGCTAAAATATCATTAGATGTTTTTGAAAGATTAAAAGATAAAAAAGATGGAAAACTTGTTTTAGTAACTGCAATCAATCCTACACCTGCAGGAGAAGGGAAATCAACTACTACAATCGGGCTTGGTCAGGCACTGAATAAAATAGGGAAAAAAGCCGTTGTTGCACTTAGGGAACCTTCATTAGGACCTGTATTCGGTATAAAAGGAGGAGCCGCTGGTGGAGGGTATTCACAAGTAGTTCCAATGGAAGATATAAATCTTCACTTTACAGGTGATATGCATGCTATAACTGCAGCAAATAATTTATTATCTGCAGCTATAGATAATCACATTCACCAAGGAAATGCATTAAATATAGATATAAGGAATATTGTTTGGAAAAGAGTTCTGGATATGAACGATAGAGCTCTTAGAGATACAGTGGTATCATTAGGAGGTAAAGCTAACGGTTTTCCAAGAGAAGAAGGATTTATGATAACTGTTGCTTCTGAAGTTATGGCGATACTATGCCTTTCAACAAGCCTTCAAGATTTAAAGAGAAGATGTGGGGAAATAATAGTAGCATATGATTTTTCAGGAAATCCAATCAGATGCCACGATTTAAAAGTAGAAGGTGCAATGGCTCTCTTGATGAAAGATGCTATAAAGCCAAACTTAGTTCAAACACTGGAAAACACACCAGCTTTAATTCATGGTGGACCATTTGCAAATATCGCTCATGGCTGCAATTCCATCTTAGCAACAAAGCTTGCACTTAAAATCGGAGATTACTGCATCACAGAAGCAGGATTTGGAGCAGACTTAGGCGGAGAAAAATTCTTAGATATAAAATGCAGATATGGATCATTAACACCATCTGCTGTTGTGATTGTAGCTACAGTGAGAGCACTTAAACATAATGGTGGTGTTGCAAAACCAGATTTGAATAAAGAAAATGTGGACGCATTAAAGCAAGGATTTGTAAATCTAAAAAGGCATGTATCGAATATAAATAAATATGGTGTTCCTGCAATGGTCGCTATTAATAAGTTTTATTCTGATACTGATGATGAAATAAATACACTGTTAGAATTGTGCAATGAAATTGGAGTTAAAGCTGTAGTGAATAATTGCTTTACAGATGGCGGCGAAGGCGGAGTAGAAATGGCAGAAGCTTTAGTTAATTTAATAGATAATTCCAAGTCGGATTTTAAATTCTTGTATCCAAATGAAATGCCGCTTAAAGAAAAGATCGAAACTATTGTTAGAGAGATATATGGCGGTGATGGAATAATATTTGAAGGCAAAGCTAAAAAGCAACTGGAGACTATTGAAAGCCTTGGATTCTCTAATTTGCCAATCTGCATGGCAAAAACTCAATACTCATTTTCTGATAATGCAAGTTTCATAGGAGCACCGACAGGATTTAAGGTTACGGTTAAAACAGTTAGAGTTTCAGCAGGTGCAGGCTTCGTAGTATGCGAGACTGGAGATATCATGACAATGCCGGGTCTTCCAAAACTACCAGCATTTGAAAAAATAGATATAGATGAAAAAGGGACTATCACAGGCTTGTTTTAAAGAAACATCATCATAGGAGGCTTAGTTATGTATAAAGATATGACTCTTACAGAATTTTTAGAAGCTGTTTCTTCAGAAAAAGCTGAACCAGGCGGAGGCGGAGTTGCTGCTTTTGTAGCTGCACTTGGTGCGTCTCTAAGTCGAATGGTAATAAATCTCACTGTCTCAAAAAAAGAATACGAAGATGTAAAAGCCGAATTAAATTCAATTAATGAATCTCTATGTGATCTCAGCTCTCAATATTTAAATGATATAACGAAGGATGATATGGCTTTTAAGGATTTTCTAGATTGCTTATCCCTTCCTAAGTCAAACGAGGAAGAAAAAGCTCTGAGATCAGAGAAAATGCAAAGTGCGCTTAAAAATGCAGCTAAGGTGCCTTTTGAACTTGGTAAAAAAGCATACGATACCATGGGATTTATCGAAAAAGTCATAGAGAAAGGCAATAAACAAGTCATAACAGATGGTATGATCTCTGCAATGCTTATAAGATGCGCTGTTCTCTCAGCCTTTTTAAATGTGAAGATAAATCTTAAATCTATAAAGGATAAAGATTTCGTAAATGATCTAAAAGAAAAAATTGAATACATGGAAAAGGATATCATTGAACGAGAAAAAAACATTCTAAATGTGAACTTTTAATGAATATTTTAATTTAATTAAAAATATTTACAATTTATTCTTCATTTCAAGACAAAAAAACAGTATTTCAAGACAAAATACTGTTTTTTTTATTTTTTTCGTATAATATATACATATATTTACAAATTTTAAAAAATATTGAAATAATATATATATGCATAATTTGTATTAGGAGGAAATAAAATGATTTCAAGGATAAAAAAATTTAGTTTTCTATCATTTGTATTGATCTCGGCTTTAACACTAAGTCAATTTACATATGTACAAGCTGATAATTTGCACCAACTAATTAAGGGATCAGAAGTAACAGATAGATGCTCTATACAATATAATATAGTAGATACTATTGTTAAACCTGAGAGAACAAAGAAATTTGATCTGGTGCTAGTATTCGATGATTCTGCTTCCATGGAAGGAATTTTAGAAACTGTAAAGCTATCCCTTGAGCAATCTTTAGATATGCTAAACCCTGATCTTGATAAAGCAATGCTAGTACCTTTTGATACCACAGTGCGAGCAGATAAAGCAACACCTCTTACAAATGATATAAATATGGTAAAGAATGCTATTGGAAATATAACAGCTCAAGGTGGTACAGCAACAGCACTTGCTCTAAACAGTGCTTTGAATATGTACAAGGCCTCGGGAGGAAAATTAGAAAATAATAAAGATGTTTTATTCATGCTTGTAACAGATGGATTTCCTACATATGATGCAAATGGCAATGGTGACGGAATGACCATTGAAACTTCTTATATGGACCAAGTAGGCACTGCAATTAGCAATATAAAGAATCAAGGCTATAAATTCTCCTGTGCTTTATGGAAAGATACAAGTTTCTTAACTGAAATTTATGGAGCAAGTAATTACAATATCTATAATTCATATTTTAAAAATACTGTTTCACCATTAGTCAGTGCAAATGGGTTCTATGCAGATTTTGATAGTCAAACAAGGACTATCGACGAATATACTAATGTAATAAAAAGCGTTATAGCAACGACTATCCAAGAGGATGCGTCTGTAAAAGAGATGATAAACTCTAATTTCCATTATGTTGAAGGGTCTGCAAAAGTACTTGATCAAGCCGGAAATATAGTACAGGTTCCGTATCCAAATGAAGCTCCTAATGTAGGAAATGATAACTCATTTAACTGGGCTCTTGATGCTCTTGTATCTGGCACATATAAAGTACAATTTACAGTTGAATCAAATGTGAGAATGAGTTCAGGCTCAATAACAATAATAGATGATGGTGGCAAGATAATAACTGCGGCTGGGACAAGTACTCTCTCAAAATTGAATGATGATTCGTATGTTCAACCAGCTGCTTGTTACAATTTAAAGATTAATAAAGTTGATTCTGATGATAATAGCAAAAAATTAGCTGGAGCGACCTTTGATGTTGTAAATTCAAGTGGACAAATAGTGCAAACTGTTCAAACAAACGATGAAGGATTTGTTACAGTCAACAATTTACCAGGTGGAAATTATGTATTAGTTGAAAAAGCTGCCCCAATTGGATATACTATATCAACAGTGCCAGTAAGCTTTGTTGTTCAAGAAGGAACAGTGGCTACAGAAGTAACTGTAAAAAATAGTTTAACTCCTGCAAAGAAACCAACTCCTACCATCGATCCATTAAAACCTGGAGATACATGCGTTTCAGGGACAGGAACACCTGGTGATACAATAGACTTAACCTTACCAGATAAAAGTGTGATAAAAGGTATATTAATAGATGATAATGGGAAATGGAACACATGCTTTGAAACGCCATTAAAACCAAAAGAAGAAGTAAAGGCTATTGAAACAACACCTGATGGAGTAAAATCAGATGAAGTAGTTGCAGTAGTTCCAGACGATACTAAACCAACACCTACTATCGATCAGCCGAAAGCAGGAGATAAATGCGTTTCAGGAACAGGAACTCCTGGCGACACAATCGACTTAACCTTACCTGATGGAAGTGTGATAAAAGATATATTAGTAGATGAAAATGGAAAATGGAATACCTGTTTTGAAACTCCATTAAAACCAGGTGAAGAAGTGAAGGCAGTTGAAAAAACACCATATGGAACAAAATCAGATGAAGTTTCAAAGAAAGTTCCAGATGAAGGTACACCAATGCCTACTATCGATCAGCCAAAAGCAGGAGATAAATGCGTTTCAGGAACAGGAACACCTGGCGACACAATCGACTTGACCTTACCAGATGGAAGTGTGGTAAAAGACATATTAGTAGATGAAAATGGAAAATGGAATACCTGTTTTGAAACACCATTAAAACCAGGAGAAGAAGTGAAGGCAGTTGAAAAAACACCATATGGAACAAAATCAGATGAAGTCTCAAAGAAAGTTCCAGATGAATGTACTTTAGTGCCTACAATTGATCAGCCAAAAGCTGGAGATAAATGTGTTTCCGGAACAGGAACACCAGGAAACAAAATAGAATTAACTTTACCAGATGAAAGCAAGGTAACAGATATATTAGTAGATGAAAGTGGAAAATGGAATACTTGCTTTGAAACACCATTAAAACCAGGCGATGAGGTAAAAGCAGTTGAAGAAACTCCATATGGTAAAAAATCAGATGAAGTTTCAAAGAAAGTTCCAGATGTTACTAATGTTCCAAATGTTTCCAATATTTATAAGATTTATGGACAAGTTACAGGTCCAGATAATAAAGCCATAGAGAATGCTCAAGTGAGCGTTAATGGTACAACAGTTTTAACTGATAATCTTGGATATTATGCTATTGACAATTTAGCAAAAGGTAATTACATAGTTTCAGCATATAAAAATGGATATGAAAATGTTACTAAGAGTGTTTCTATCACTTCAGAAGATGTAAAGCAGGATTTTTGTTTGAATTTATTAAGCTATGGACTTCCAACTACTGGTGAAAAAACCATATTTGATTTTATATTTTCAAAATAAAGCATAGAAGATTTTATTTGGGATATCTTTAAAGCCTGTTTACAGAAGATGATTCACTATTTAGCAGAATCATCTTCTGTAATTTTATTGATATTTTAAATTAAATATTATATAATAATATATATATCTGAAAAAAATTACTTTGGAGGGTAAAAATGTTAAACAAAAGAAAAATTTCTATTTTAACATCAATTATTGTTATAATGGGAATATCATTGCAAACTTCTGCTTTTGGATCACAAGTAATAAATGGACCTGTTGATGTTGATTTATTTTTTTCTGATATGAGACAAGCTTTTGATAACAATAAAAGACAAGGGTTTGTTTGGTATTCAGAGCCAGGACAATACATAACTGTTTCCACAGAAGAAAATTACATGTCATTACCTGATGGTACAAATCAAGAATTTATAGGATATAAAAATGTGACCTGGAACGATAAAAACAAGTTTAATCCATATGGATCTGTGATGTTTTGGCAGCAAAAGACAGATGATAATTTATATGTTAGATGGGATCAATTTAATATAGATCCTTCGAGAAATAATGGGAAAATAAAGACATACAAGGAGGAATATCCAAATGATCCTATAAATTCACCAAATGATGATGTATTCACAGAATATGAAACTTTGAATAAAATATATATAGAGCCTATATGGGAAAAAATGAATTTAGAAAAAGTGATGGACTTTACAGCAGACGAAGACACCAAGGATGTAATACCAGGACAAAATGTTACCTTTACATATTTAATTGCAAATAACACTCCATTTGATTTAACAAATTCGAGAATTGAATTGAAGAGCTATGATGGAATAATTAATGAAACTATACCGTTAAAAATAGTTCCTGCTTTTAAAACATATATGAACACTGATAGAAGCATAACAGATGATAGACTAAAAGTAGTGGAATTTAATTTTAAGGTTCCTGATGATTATGCTGGCTCAAAGATTAGTTTTAATGCTGCTCTTTTCCCAATGTTTCAAAATATTAAAAATATAGATAACAATTATAGCATGCTTATACCGTGTACGATAAATATTTCACAGCCAGATTTAACAAATAATAAAACCGTTAGTGATAAAAAGATAGATACAACTGATAATAAAACTGTTAGCGATAAAAAGACAGATACAACTGATAATAAAACTGTTAGCGATAAGAAGATAGATACAACTGATAATAAAACTGTTAGTGATAAAAAGACAGATACAACTGATAATAATACTGTTAGCGATAAGAAGGCAGATACAACTGATAATAAAACTGTTAGTGATAAAAAGACAGATACAACTGATAATAATACTGTTAGCGATAAGAAGGCAGATACAACTGATAATAA
>WQUF01000363.1 GCA_009785875.1 Oscillospiraceae bacterium
TATCTTTTTTTCCTGTCAAAAGCTTTAATCTGTGGATTGCTTTGACTCCCTCTACTCCATAAACTTCAAGTATCTTCTCTTGAGTCTCCTTTGGAACTTTCGCAAGATAAGTAGCTATTTGCAATGTTATCTTCTCATCGTACAAAAGTGCAAGACCTGTATTGCAAAGATCTCTGGTCTTCAGAAAATTAAACGTCGTAGCTTCGCTGACATTAAACAACTTCGCAATTTCCATTCCGACATTTTTCTCGTTCCTGTATTTTTTGCTCTCCTTCATAATTTGATAGTTCTCAATCAAAGCCCTGATCATATTGAATTTAGAGATCTTTCTGAAACAAATGTTCGACTCAATCATCATCGTGCGGATTTGAAGCTCATCTATTTCATCCAATGGAATCACATAGGTCGGAATGTATTTATATTTATCGCTAAATCCAGTTTGTTCATAAAGATTGCAATAAGCAATGAGTCTAACTCTTCCAATTATTACGCTATATCTTCCATCTTTATCGATGGTGCAATAGATTGGATTTAATAACCCAACATTTTCAATGCTTCGCATAAGATCGTATTGTTCCATCTGATCTGGCAGATCAAAATGATTCCAATCGCTAAAGCTGTCTTGAATTTCTTCAACATTTACCATCTGAAGATTATTGTGAAAACAAGGTTTCTCATTTATGCTTTGAGCCCTGAGCTTAAGGATCTCAATTTCTCTATCAGAACGTATTTTCATCTCTTCAGCAGTTCTAGGTATAATGAGTTCCTCTGAATGCAATCTAGGGTCAGGAATATATGGCTTTAAATTCATTCCCAATTCTCCTCTTTCTAATTTTACTCGTTTCATAATTTTCTCCTTAACATTCTTTTAATTTATTATATTAAATGAGAACTTAAATGTGACATCTTGAATAAAATAATATATAGTGAATTTTTTCTACACTTTTTGTTCATAATGAAAATATATATTTAAGTGTTCTAAGCGAAAGGATGATGTGTTTATTTCCGTGAGTAACAATAGTAACAATAAGATTGTACCCTCAAATAATCCTGAATATAACGAAATTATTTCTATAATCGAACATGCCAGAGAAAACACCTTTCGAGCTGTAAATCGAGAATTGATATCTCTTTATTGGGAAATCGGCAAGTATGTCAGCAAAAAAGTGAAAAACAGTGGATGGGGAAAATCTGTCGTTACAGATTTCTCAAAATTTATTCAGTCATACTATAAAGGTATAAGTGGTTTCTCTCCGCAAAATATTTGGCGTATGAAACAATTTTTTGAAACATACAATTCTAACGAAAAACTCTCGACACTGTCGAGAGAAATTAGTTGGTCAAACAACGTTCTTATTATGATGGGAGCAAAGTCTGATGAAGCACGAGAATTTTACTTATTATTAGCAAAAAAAAATAACTATTCTGCCCGTGAACTGGAACGTCAGATAGATAGCATGCTCTTTGAGCGAGCGATGATTTCAGATGAGAAAAATATGTATCTCATTTCTAAAAGCCCAGGATTAAGAGCACTTCGCGATAGTTACGTGTTAGAATTTCTTGATATACCTAGTCATAATATGCATTAAGTCGTAGCATGTCTCCAGCACTCATAGCAGACTATAAACTTCATTTACCTGATAAATTTTTACTGGAAAATAAACTCCGAGAATTAAGGGAAATTGTTGAGGCTAAAGAAATCGATATGAATTAATGAATTCTGTATAAAAATACTTTCTTATTTAATTTCTCTCGACGGTGTCGAGAGAAATTAAATAGAGTTTATCATTATAAAAATTAACTTTAACAAATAATTTCATTGAATATATCTATTTATATCATCCAAAGTTAAAGCTGGCTGAAGTGCTATATTAACGCTATTAGCAAGGATCTTTGCAAGTGAATCCACAACCTGATCCACATCTTTTGGTGTTACAGCTAAGTCGCTATAAAAAGGTGTTAAAACATTCTGGATCACACTCCATTTATCGTCTTCGTTTATAAAAGATATCATCTTTCGAAAATCCTCTTCGTCACCATATTTATCTATCATTTCCTCAAAGATCATTTCAATCGCATCGTTTGCAATTACAGTGGCATTTACAACAGTAGGCACGCCGATAGCGATAACTTTTGCTCCTATATTTTTTTCATTTATTTCCATTCTTCTGTTTCCAATACCTCCGCCAGGAGATATGCCAGTATCGCATATTTGAACTGTCCTATGAACCCTTGACAATTTTCTTGCAGCAAGAGCATCGATACAGATGACCAGCTTAGGTTTTATTTTTTCCACTACACCTTTTATGATCTCACCAGTCTCAATACCAGTTAAACCTAAAACGCCAGGCGAAATACCACAAACAGGTCTCACCTTGTCATCGATATTATCTGGTACAAGCTGCATTAAGTGCCTCGTGATCATTATCTTTGAAATAACCTTTGGACCTAAAGCATCAGGAGTAACATTCCAATTTCCAAGCCCAACAACAAGAGCAACATCCTCATCTTTTAAATCGATAAGTTCAGAAAGTTTAGTAGACACAGCCCTGCTCAATGAGTCTACAGTTTCTGCATCATAATGAGCATATGGTGGAATGTCGATAGTGATATAATTTCCAATAGGCTTGCCCATCTTTTCTGCACCAACATCATTCAGAACTTCCACATGAGATATGCTTATATTTTCATGTTTAGATTCATTAAGCCTCACTCCCGGAGTCTTTTCGTCCTGCTCCTTGTATGCTTCCTGCATTTCAACTGCTAAATCGGAATTAAAATGTCTCATAAATTCACTCCCTAACTTTATATTATGAATTTTTAAAACTCATGTTAATATTATTTGTAAATTAAAAAAAAATATGTTAAAATAAAAATATAGAAAAATTATCTTCAGGGTGAGGTTAATCTCCTCAACCGGTGGTATAGCCCACGAGTCCATTTTGGACATGATTTGGTGAAATTCCAAAGCCGACAGTAAAGTCTGGATGAAAGAAGATCATATTGCAAATTAATCCCTGTTTTTTTCAGGCTTTTTGTTTGGAATAACCTCCCTTGAAGAAATTTAAGGGGGTTTTTTTATGAATCAAACTAAACAAACAAAAACTAGAACAAATAAACTGGTGAAAATTGCAATACTAAGTGCAATTGCATTTGTAGTCATGCTATTTGAATTTCCTCTTCCATTTTTAGTACCATCATTTATAAAATTAGATTTTTCTGATCTTCCTGCACTGATTGCAGCTTTTTCACTTGGACCAATTGCTGGTGTAATCTGTGAACTTTTAAAGAACTTATTGTATATAATAATAAGAGGAACACAATCTGCTTATGTTGGAGAATTTGCAAACTTTTTAATCGGTTCCTCTTTATGTTTAACTGCTGGCATAATTTATAATATTCGAAAGACTAAAAAAATGGCACTTATTTCCCTTGGTGTTGCAACAGTTATCATGGCTTTAGTTGGATGTATTTTAAATTATTTTGTTTTGCTTCCCTTTTATGAAAATGCTATGAACTTTCCAATCAGTGCTATTGTTGATGCGGCTCATGCTGTAAACTCTATTGTAACTGATAAATTTACATTGATTTTATTTGCTATACTTCCTTTTAATTTGCTTAAGGGCATAGTGATTTCAATAATCACCTTTATCGTTTATAAATCAATATCTAAAATTTTATAACTATACTGTTGAAACTTGTTACTATTAATGCTACTATATCTTTAGGTTTTACGAAGCATTCATAAAGGTTAAGGCTTTAAAAGCTTGGAGGTTTTATACTTGAGTTTATTTGCAATTTCAGATTTACATCTGAGTTTAGCATTACAAAAACCTATGACAAAATTCGGGAAAAACTGGAATGATCATCATTTAAAAATAAAAGAAAACTGGTTAAATAATATAAGCATCCATGATACCATATTGCTAAGCGGTGATACATCATGGGCTATGAAATTAAAAGATGCTTTTGCTGATTTAAATTTCCTCCATGATCTTCCAGGTAAAAAAATTTTAATAAGAGGCAATCATGATTTTTGGTGGAGCAGCATTTCAAAGTTAAATTCCCTCTTTGATGATATGTCTTTTATACAAAATAATTTTGTACCTTTTAATGATTATGCTATTTGTGGATCTAGAGGCTGGATTTGTCCAGGTGATGAATTCTTTGAAGAAAGCGATATTGCAATATATGAAAGGGAAAAACTTCGAATCGAGCTTTCTTTGAAAAGCGCAATAAAATCTGATTATAATAAAATTATTTTTTTAATACATTTTCCTCCACTAAATGACAAATTTGAAAGATCAGAATTTATGGATCTATTTGAAAAATATAAAGTTGAGAAGGTTATCTATGGACATCTTCACGGTCCATTTGATAAAAATAAAATTTATAATTATAAGTATAATAATATTGAATATTATTTGACTTCCTGCGATTATATGAATTTTTTTCCAATAAAAATTTTTTAATTATAGTTTTTGGATGGTGATTTTATGGCTGTTATAGATTGGAAGATATTTCTCCTTCCATATGAACAAGCCGTCGATGAAATAAAAGTTAAATTTAAAAGCATTAGGACTGAGCTTAGAACAAAAAATGAGTATTCACCTATTGAATTCATCACTGGGAGAGTAAAGCAAATATCTAGTATTATAGAAAAAGCCAATAAATTTGATATACCAATTTCCAGGATCGTTGAAGAAATGGAAGATATAGCAGGAATAAGAATAATGTGTCAATTTGTTGACGACATTCATAAAGTAGTAGATATAATACGAAATAGAAAAGACATGCAAATAATGTATGAGAAGAACTATATAAAAGATAAAAAACCAAGCGGTTATAGAAGCTATCACATAATCGTAAAGTATGGAGTTGAAACTGCCTATGGTCATAAAGATATCCTAGCAGAATTTCAAATAAGGACTTTGGCAATGAACTTTTGGGCGACTGTTGAGCATTCTTTAAACTATAAATATATGCATCAAATTCCGGATATTATAAAAACTGAGCTTATAAATGCAGCCGATGCAGCTTTTAAGTTAGATGAATTGATGCTTTTAATTAAAGATGAAATCATTGACTCACAAAAATATTTTGAAGAAAAATCAAGTGCAGTAACTGATATAACAGATGATATTAATTTTTTAAGCAATGAAAATATAACTGAGGCAAACAGAATAAATATGAAGTTAAATAAAGCTCTTGAGGACGGAAATATAAATGAAATCCTATCTCTTCGTGAATCCAGTAAAAAACTTGTATCAAAAAAATTAAAATAGAATAAACTAATCTCATGAATGACTTATGGTTTTGGAGGAAAATATGTATAAGAAAAGCTTATTAGATGAGATAAAAAATATTTATAATAAGGTTAATGTATATGATGACACCATGGAGAAAAAACTTGCATTGCCTAGCATTGATATTTTTGATCATATAATGATAAATGACGCATATAATAATGAACTGCAAATCCTCGGAGAAGAAAAGCTTTTAAAAAAGGATACTGGAATAGTCCTCTTAGCTGGTGGAGGCGGTACTAGGGTTTTAGAATCTTTAAAATCACTTTTAAAATCTTTGAAAGATGACGAAATTGATTTATTAACAGAGGAAGAAAAAAAGACTGTGGATATGTTTAAGTCTATAAATTCAATTAATATATTAGAAACAAATGAAACTAAATTAACGCTTCCCATTACACCCATAAAAGGTAAGAGCTCTATGATTTTAAATTTAGAATCCATTTCAAGCCTTGCAAGGGATTTTAATAAAGATTTAAAGGTACTAATAATGGTAGGACCTACAACTATTTCTGCAATTAAAGAGCTTTTAATAGAGAATGACAATTTTGGACTTCAAAATATTGCAATTAAAATTCAAGGTACGCTTCCATGTATAAATCAAAAAACCAACGATTTTATTTTATACCAAAATGGTGAATATCTCTCCGGAGCAAATGGTGGAGGTGGGGTATTTGAAGCTTTATTTTCTGATGTCTTAAAAGATGCAAAAGATAACATCGTTTATGAAGGAAATGCAATGGAATGGTTCAAAGATTCTCAATTAGATGATATATTGATCGCTCAAACCGACGATGCTAAAGAAAAAGAAGTATTTAAAGCTCTTCTTGGGACAAAACAAAAAGCTGATAAAAACGGCAATATGAATAATCTGGTTGGTATGGCTTATAGATATCCTAAAAAGTATAAAGAAATAGGTGGAGAAATTGAATTTGCATTTAAATTAGGTTCTTTATGGAAAGTAAGCCAAGGTAAAAAGAGCTATTATAAAATTTTAGAATTTAATGACCTGTCTGAAAATGAGAGAAAGATCGTAATCGATAATTTTAAGCTTGAGTCTTCTATATTAGCTGCAAATTCAGGTAGTTACGTTTTGCCAATAGAATTATCTGAAAAAATATATAAAGAGAAGCTTCTTGAGCTTCACCTGCAAAAAAATAAGTTTGAAAAAGGATACAAAGTAACTAAATTTGAGTACTTTCTACCCGATATCGTGGAGATTGCCACAAAAAATGATTATAATTTAAGCGTACTTTTACTTAGGGATTCTTCAATGCTGTCCGGAGTCCTAAAAGATAATTCTATTGACTCTATGCCAATAAAAGATATCTCAAAGCTCTCTATTGCACAAGAGATAAAGGAGTATCTGGACAAGAAAAAACTTCAGGATTTAGGAGTAAAGGTTCATGATGATGCTATAGTTGAAATAAGCAATTTAGCGTCCTTTACAATTGGAAATGATGTTGTTCTAAAAAAAGACTCAAAATTGTACATTGGCGGTAGTTATGAAGCTTACAATATAAGTATTGGAAATAATGTTACCTTTGAAGAAGGGTCTATTGTTATTATAGAAGGAAATAAAGATGTTACGATAGATGACGGAGTGGTATTCAAAGCTTATTCCACAATAAATTTATAAAAATACCCCTTACTTATTAGGTAAGGGGTATTTGGTTATTTAAGTTCTTGGTTGCCTTCCATTGGAATGAGTTTGAGAGTATCTACCATTTGCTGAGTCATACTTCCAGCTTGATCTAGTCTAGCTGTTATTGTATAATCTTGAGCTGCACCAAATGCGCCATTTGGTAACATTACTAAAAAGTCTAATTTTTGGGTTCCATTTGTATTTGGTAAGAAATTAAATGTTAAAGTTCTTGATCCATCTGGTTGAATAATATTTGTAGTATTTTGGATAGAAGCAATGTCTTCACCATTGCTATAAGATCCAAGTATTAAATTTTTAGGTATATCTATAACTAATTGTGCATTAGTTATTTTAGTATTATCTATATCTACTGCTACATCTATTTGTTTATAACTATTTGAATCACTGATCTTTATAGATCCAGTAGCTCCACTCATTGACAATCTTACAGCTGGATTTACCATTATAGTCCTAAGAGTGCCTCTATTTTGATTTACTTCTGTATTATTAGGCGTTGTATCAGGTGCTGGTGCTGTACGTCCAGGTGCTGGTGTCGGTGTTGTACGTCCAGGTACTGGAGCTGGTGTTGTACGTCCAGGTGCTGGTGTAGGTGTAGTACGCAACATAGTGTTATTATATTGATTTGTACCTGGTGCTGGCGTATCTCCTGGTAAATTATTATTTCCAGGCACTGGTGTTGGTGTTGTACGTCCAGGTGCTGGTGTTGGTGTTGTACGTCCAGGTGCTGGAGCTGGTGTTGTACGTCCAGGTGCCGGAGCTGGTGTTGTACGTCCAGGTACTGGAGCTGGTGTCGGTGTTGTACGTCCAGGTACCGGTGTTGGTGCTGGTGTTGGTGTTGTACGTCCAGGTACTGGAGCTGGTGTTGTACGTCCAGGTGCTGGTGTTGGTGTTGTACCTGATGGTGCTACATTATTAATATTATGATTTGGCACTGTTGGTGTTGCACTTACTTTTGTAGAAATAGCAGTAATACAAGTAACACATGTTATAACTGCAGATAATAATATAGTTTTCTTCATATTTCTTCCTCCAATAAATTAATTTTATTTTTCTTAACTTATTATCTTTCCATTCAAAAAATTTATACATCCCATTAGTAAAATAAAAATTTATGCATAAAATTTTGTGCATTAATTGGTGCTTTTTTAATAAAAAAGTGCAATATATTATATTGCACTTAAAAAAAATTCATTTTTTATCCATATAAAACATTTTTTTCTCTTTCATATAGTCTTGAACATATCTTAAAGCTTCTCCAAATCTTTGGAAATGAACTACTTCTCTTTCTCTTAAGAATCTAATTGGATCAGCTACTTCGTCATCATCTATTAAATCTAAGAGATATTCATAGGTAGATCTAGCTTTTTGTTCTGCTGCCATATCCTCATATAAATCTGTAATTGGATCTCCTTTTGACTGCATTGCTTGAGCAGAATAAGGAACACCTGATGGACTTTGAGGATATATTCCAAGTCCATGATCAACATAATATGGATCAAGACCAGCAGCTCTAATTTCATCTAGAGTTACATTTCTAGTGAGTTGATTTACTATTGTACCAACCATTTCAAGATGTGCCAATTCTTCAGTTCCAATGTCTGTTAAAAGTGCCTTTGCCATTGGTGTCACCATAGTATATCTTTGACTTAAATATCTGAGTGCAGCACCCAATTCGCCATCTGGTCCACCATATTGTGTTATTATTACCTTTGCAAGTCTTGGATTGGTCCTTGTTATTTTAATTGGGTACTCTAACCTTTTTTCATAGATCCACATTATCTCTCATCTCCTTTATCAAAATTAAAATTAGCTTTATTTTCCCATGGCCATGGATTATCTATCCAATTCCACTTTTGCATAGGTTCAGATCCAGGAGATAATGGGCCATATTTCTTTTCAAATGATGCTCTTGCAATTTTTGCAGCACTACTTGTTTCATTGAACTTTTCCAGTGCTTCCATGTTATTTGGGTGAGTATTAAGAAATAAACGCAAATCAAATGCCATAAAAGCCAGTTCTGTAAACTCTTTTAATAATCTATCTCTGTCCATAATAAATATATCTCCTTATTGTTTTTTATGTGGTCTATATGGCTTATAAAGTTCTGGGAAAATAGTACCCTTTCGTAAACCTTCTTCAGGGCTAAATAATCTATTCATTTTTTGAAATGGTACATAAGCTTGTGCAAGTTCTACATTTCTGATCTCTGATTTAACTTCTTTTTTCATATCATTATCGGTATCATAATCTTTAAAATGGTCATCATTAAAATGGTCATCATTATCTCTATAAAATTTACTCATTAAATAATCCCCTCGTATATTTATTGTCATTAATTATGCTATTCAAATCAAAATAATCCGTGCATTCAAAAACAGCTAATATTTTAAAAAAAATTCCCTTGTTTTAGTACATTTTACGATGGTTCTTATGCTATAAATAAAAACTTTACATTTACAATAGCTTTTATTCACAAATATCCCTGAAATGAATATACATATAATATGAGAAAATATTTAAGGAAAGGAATGTTTAAAATGTTTGATAATAATATTGAAATATTTGAAGGTGACGATTTATTCCCTACTGCTCGAGTTAAAACTGATCCAAAGAAAATTACAGTCCAAGAGATCATTGATCCTATAAACGATCCAAGTTCTGAAGAAAAAGAAGAAATGGAAAGAAAAAGACTGGAAAAAATATTATTAAAAAGATCTAAAAATTTTGAGAGCGGCGTTGATATTTATAAGAATTTTCAATACGTCGATATAGATTTGATGTTACCTTGCGCTCCCAATTGGAATTATTTTAAAAAACCAAACCAAGAAGAATTGATCACTTTGATTTCATCCATCGAAACTATGGGAATATTATCTCCTTTAGTTTTGCTAAAGAGGAATTCTACTGAGTATTTTACTGTAATTTGTGGTCAATCAAGATTAACTGCGCTTAAAAATCTATACGCAAATAATAAAAATTTAAAGTATAAATACGCCCCATGCTACATTTTAGATAATGCAGAAGTTGACGAATATTTTCTTCGTGCT
>WQUF01000364.1 GCA_009785875.1 Oscillospiraceae bacterium
CTGTAAAGGCAGTGGTCAGGTTCATGCCGATTTCGTTAAAAAGTTGTTCCGCCTGTTTTTTCAACTCTTTATCTATCCGAATACTCAAATTTGCAGTATCACTGTTAATTATAGTTTTTTTCATTTTTGCTTTCTCCCTTCTGCGTATATAATCAAATTATATACTATACTATTATCATAAACATTCCTTTAAGATCGTAAATCCCCAAGATTTTTATACGTGTATCGTGTCTATCTATTGAAGTTACTAGTTTTCTTTCAAAAATACACGTAGAAAAAATAATTAGCAATTTCTACGTGTATTTTGATTAAAGTATTGATTTTACACTGTTTAAGAGATACACGTAGAATTTTTTTGGGGATTTACGTTGATATATATCAGGAGTTTTTACTAAAACTTTTGTAGTGTTTGAATAATTCTTTGAATCCGCTGTATTTTATCACTTAAACACTACTTCTATAATTCGGATAATATAAAATAACCGCTATACCTCAGCGCAACCATGCCGTAGAAATGCTCATTTTGTGTGTAAGACATATTTTGTTGATGCGCCATAATCCTGCTCTGTTTCGACAACCGCCGTCGATTCATCAATAATCAAAATTGATGGTAATCCAAAACCGATACATGTGGTGATTGCATTTTCAAGCGGCATTTCTGTACTGTCAATTTCTTCAATAGATGAAATTACATAGCATTTTTTTGACGAAGATAACTCTTTAATGGTTGAAATCAGATCGCTGACATTATCAGTTTTCTTATAAATGCAGGATGGCTTTATTATATCATCCGACGTATGACAAAAGCGTGAAATTGCATGTCTACGTTTTTTATTGGATTGCAATTCAAAAGCAACCCGTTCACTTATTCTTTTATCCAAAAAAGTCTTATCTCTATTTTTTCATTATCATCCATTTCTAGCCATTCTTCAAATGTGTAATCGTTTCTTTTTAGAGCAATGTTCATTTTATCAACTCCTTCAATATTATTTTACACTCACACAAGCAGCCAGTCAATTAAATTGATTTGCTTTATTCCTTCATAATCAAAGTGGCTCAATTTGATATACTAAATTAAGCCACCTTAAAGAGTTTTGAACAATATTTATTATAAATCAAGATGAGGGTTGAGTAATTTTAAATCTTGATCTGCGTCAGTATTACAAGCAAATAATAAAATTTCATCTATTTTAATCGTGGTTATTTCGTACTTTTTTTGAACTAAATCATCTTTTAACAGTTCGATCATTATCTATAAAGTTTTTAATTTAGAGCAACCTTAATTATCTGTGTCAAGATGAGAATTGAGCAATTTTAAATCTTGCTCAGTGTCAGTATCACAAGCAAATAATAAAATTTCATCTATTTTAAACGCAGATATGCCACTATTTCCACCATACATGTCTATAGTTCTCAGCGTAACGAATTCATCATTATAACTTGTAACATAACCAGAATAACTTGTATCTTCTAACTCAACAGTAATGATAAAATTCATTTTTATTGCGTATTTTAATAAAGAAAATAGAATGTTTTCTTCAGAAATGTCAAGTATACTGTGTTTTTGTGACTTCAAAACATATAATTTTTTAATCATTTTTTCATATGGACCATCATAATCAATTTGATATATTTTACGGGTTTTTATCAAAATGTATCCATCATATTCTCCTCTTGAATTCATATGCGAAATTAACGTTTCAGCTTCGTTTAAACCAGAAATAAAACCTGTCATATGCTTTTCTGTATTTTCTCTGTTAGTATAAATACTTGTTACTTTTTTGTGTTCCAGACAATCTTTTAGCAGCTCAATCATTTCTTTTTTCTCCTCAATACAATTTTTATTTGATTTTTCTTTTATTTGGATTCTTATTCCAATTTTTATTTTGTTTTTTCTTCTCCCCACCTTGATCTCTTTGTCTTCTAGCTTTCCCTTTTTCATGTTTTTCTTCTTTACTTGGACTTGGTTCCTTTGTATGCTCCTTGAACAAGTAATATCCACCAATAGCAACCCCTGCAATAACTACAGTTCCTAAAATAGCCCAACCAACTGGATTCCAGAAATTTGCACCTCCGACTGCTGCCACTTCTTCAAAAATTAATATTCCACCACCAGCAAGTAAAGCTGCACAGTCACCTTCAGTATCAACAAACATAACTGGATTATTCCTACCATAAGCAAACACATTAGCACCCAATATATCACCAGGAGCATTGTATAATTGCCTAAAATCATCTGCATTTATAAATCTAAAAATCTCAGGGTCATAATATCTGCTTTGTAAATAATAGAATTTAGTTTCTTCGTCGTAGAAGTAACCACGATACCTAAAAGGGTTATCTATACCTAAAGTAGCTGCCATTGAGCCTGTTACATTGTAAATATAACCCCAAGCATCATAAACATATGAAACTACAGAATTTCCATTAGCATCTGCGAGACCAACCACATCATTCTGTCCATTATAGAGGTAATAATACATGTTATTGTTATAAAGAATGCTTATAACTTTTCCTGCACTATCATAGCTATAGTAGAAAGTATTTGAACCAGTAGTTTGAGCGACAATTCTATTATTATTCAAATAAAAATTAGTAACAACGCCATTTATAGATTTAGAAGTCCTAATATTATCCTCATTATATTCGTATATTGAGGTCTTACCACCATAAACAACTTGTTTTAATATTCTTCCCTTATCCCAAGTTAAAGTATGACCCTTATAATAAGTAGGATTTCCAATTGCATCACTAACTATATTATAACCACTATAATCAATGAGCTTATCTTTCCAAGTAGAATCGTAAGTGAAAGTAGCAGTACCATAAGGATTTGAAAGTGGACCTTCAGTATAAAGATAAAGTTAAGACTTTTTATGAAAATATATACTTGATATGTAACAATTCTATAAACCAAATTTTTCACTATAGTTAACTCCACCCACAAAAAATTGCAGTTAAAAATATTCCATTTTTTTTAAAAAAACTTTTAGACATTTTCCTCAATTTATTTTATGCTCTCATTAAATTTCCAATTAAAGATATAATAAATTAAAAATTTAATGAAAACATACCAAATCAACGATACAACAAATAAAGCTATTTCGACTAATTTTTTGAATCACATACTTTACAATTTATTTTAATTATAGATAAACATTTATCGAAAATATTTATCTTTGGACTAGAAAAAGTCTCTTGATTTTGCTATTTATCTATATCTTTAACCAATTTCTTCATAACTGAGCTTACTAACTAATTTTTTTAATGTAATTTCATCGATGATATTTTGCTCAGCATAAGCTTCCATTGCGTCGATATCGTATCTAACTTTAAATGCAGAAGTGGTCACTCCTCTAGTGTATTTATTTGCAAATGGATTTATCTTATCTTTTTTAAATGAAAGCAAATACTCTAAAAGTGGGTTCACAAATTCTCTTTGAACTTCGATGATTATCTTTGTCTTAGGAGGTGTATAGTTTTCCAATTCCTCTATCTTTTCTTCCAGCTGTTCCAATGAAATATCACCTTCAGATGTTAAAAGCTTAAGCTTATATATCTTATTTACCCCATTTACTCCAAACCTCTCCAAGATATTGATCTGCGTTTCCTTTGAAACTTTTGTTAGATATAAAGCAGCTTTTACAGATATCCTCTCTTCATACAAAAGTGTTAGACCAGGATCGCATAATTTCTTAACCCTTAATAGAT
>WQUF01000365.1 GCA_009785875.1 Oscillospiraceae bacterium
TGTATTTTAAGTCGTTATTTATCAAAAAATTAACTCCAAGAATCATAAATTTAGAGTGAATATTTTGAAAAACAAAAAATGCTTTTTCAATAGAATTTTAATCAAGGCAAATTTTTCAAATAAATAAAAATCTATTTTTTTACTTAAAATTTATTCATTGCACAGCAAACAACCCTAGTCGATTTTGGGCGAACAATCGTTTGATATCTCATCTTTTATCCTAAGTTCGTTTTATAAAAATTTCAATCAAATTAAAACTTTATCTATTCTCCTATGCTTTTATCTTGCTCATATCCATCATATTTTTTGACAATAATTTCTTTAGCACAGTTTCATCAATTATACCCTTTATGCCTCTATAATAACCCAAGTCCTTTTCGTTAAACCTCACATTAAACACATCTTTAAATTTGCCTTGCATCCTTCCAGCCTGTTCTGTTGCTTTGTTTCTCTTGAAATCTAAAAGATGCTGCATTAATGGATTTAAATGCTTTTTACTGACCTCTATGGTTATCTTGGTCTTTTCCGGTACAAGAGATTTTACTCTGTTTATCTCCTTTTGAAGTTGTTCTATAGTTATATTTTCATCTTTGGTTAAGAGTTTCAACTTGAATATCGCCTTTATTCCTTCTTTTCCGAAAGCCTCTAAGATCATTTCCTGCTTCTCTTTTGAAACTTTAGTGAGATAAGTTGCCACTTGAATGTTTATTTCATCATCATAGAGTAGAGTCTGGGCTGGATTGCATAGGCTCCTTACCTTTAAAAAATTAAAAACCGTAGATTCACTTATTTGAAACAGCTTCGAAAGTTCAGTTCCAAGATTACTTTCGTTTCTAAACTGTTTTCCCAATTTCATTAAAGTATGATTTTCTAGCAAAGCTTTTATCATATTCCCTTTAGAGATTTTCCTAAAGCAGATGTTGGACTCTATCATTATAGAACGGATGTACAGCTCATCAACATCTTCATAAGGAATCACGTAGCAGGGGATGAATCGGTATTTTTCCAAAGATGTGGCTTTCCATAGATCGCAGAAAGCTAGCAGCCTGCATCTTCCAACGATGACGTTGTATCTTCCGGTTTTATCGAGGGTAACATAGATTGGATTAATTAAGCCAACAGTATCGATACTTCGAGCTAGATCCATTGCTTCCATATCAGTCGGCCACTCAAATAAATTCCATGGAGAGAAATCGTCATTAATAATATCGATATCCACTTTCTGAAAATTGCCGTAGAATTCAGGTTTTTCATTTATTATCTTGGCTCTCTTAATTAAAGCATCTCTTTCTTCTTCAGCCCTTCTTCTTAAGGTTTCAGGAGAGTGATCTAATTTAATTTCCACTTCAGTTATTTTAATTGGGTCATTTTTAAGCCTGTAGTTAGGTCTTAAGTCTTCTCCAAGTATAATTCTTTCTGGTTTTTCCTTTTTCATGGTAAACTCCTCCAAGATATATTTATAATTCATTATATGAAAATATATCAAAAATAGAACAGGCAAATGCAATTATTTCGCATTTACCTGTTTAATTGAAAAGCTGAAAATCAACCTTGAATATTAGATTTCGCTTCTTTTTTATATTCCTTTTGAAACTCTTTTTCGCTTCCTTGATCAGGGATATCATATATCTCTTCGTATGATACAATATCATCTTCTTCTGAAGGCAAACTTTGCATTAATCCTGTACATTCAGTGGAAGAAGCTACATTATTTGTGCCAAGGTCATTAGGATCAGGATATTCATTTAAATTAGTTTTTTTCATAATTAAATCTCCTTTGTATATGCTTTTTACTATATTTATTATATGTATACAGAGGATTTCTATTCTAAATATATCCTCTATTTTTATTCATAATTTATTAATCGAAAGCCTTATAAAAGTTCACTTAGATTTTCTCATTTTAAATACCAGCTTTTCTTTACTGTCCCCCTTTATCACCCTTAAATTAGATTTTTCTCTCTTAATAATTGAAATCTCGTCGGGTGTATGTCCCTTTTTACTCCAAAATCTCATATTCTTAATTAATCTTAAAATATTCCTCCCAAATTCATCTATATCGCTGTATTCTAATTCTATATCATATAGTTCTAACAATCTGAAATAATATTTAGGATCTTCTTCATTTCTGATATTGCGAATCAAATCTTCAACAAAATCACTTGCTGATATTTTATTATCGCAAATATCATTAATAAATTCTCTAAAATCTTTTACTTCTTGGGTTTCTTCGTAATAATCCTCATCTTTATACCTTAGAAATTCATCCTTATCTGGAATGAACCTTGGAATATCTGCAGTCTCTCTCTCAAATTTTTCTAATTCAGATAGCTCAATGCCTTCATACTCTTCATTTACAATGTGAGTCTTCATAAGACAATACCCTTTTCCGCTGAAATAATGTTCTATTAAAACATCATATATATCATCTTCATCAGTTTTATCCTCATTTTGAGAATTATAAATATCAGCTAACTCTTTATTTGAGATTATTCTATAAAAATTAGCGGATGCCTTTGCGTAGCTTTCCAAATTCATAAAATGCTTTTTTTCGTCTGTAAACTCATTCTTAGCGATAGTTTTATACATCTTTCTAATCTCTTCCGGAACCACCAAATATTGATTATCTTCATAGTGAAATATTTGAACAATTCCAAAAAACCTCATATTGTAAAAATCATCTGGAAAAGGCTCATCATACTTAATATATTTTTCATTTGTTAATTCCTCTAAAAATTCCCACATCTTTACTTCCATTCCCAGGAGAATGTTTCTAAATTCGCTTTCATCTGTACATACATTATAAGCTGCTTCAACAAGTTCATCTTTTGACATTTCATTTAAGCCTTCAATATGGCTAAACATGCATATTTTTCTTAAATCAGAATCTGGTTTTAAAGGAAGTATTTCGTTTAAAGTATACACAGGTGCACAATCTAAAACAAACTCCTTATCATATCCTTCAATCATATTTTCCTCCAAAATAAATCTTTAAAGATATTATAGATGATTTGCTTTGCAAAAAATAGAAATTCTTATTATTTTAATAATAATTAAAAGACAAAAATTTCCTACAATTAAATCCTTTTACTATATCAATTAGTTCCACTTTATCTGTAAAATTCATTTTTTTCTAACAGATATTTGACATATGTGTTTGAATATGTTAGAATGTTAGTAAATTTATAAAGTAGGTGTTCATATGGTCTTTAAAGAGAGTGAAACAGTTGAGCTTAAATTAATTACTATAGACGATATAAAAAAAGAAATTATCGCATTTGCTAACACGAGTGGTGGTACAATTTATATTGGCGTTGCTGATAATGGTGATGTTATAGGATTAAGTGATGCAAACTTTGACCTGATGAATATCAATAACATGATTCGAGATGGTATTAAACCTGATATCACATTGTTTGTGCAAAGCAAAATCGAGCAAATTGACAATAAAAACATAATTATAATTGACGTTCAGAGTGGAACAAATCGTCCTTATTATCTCTCAGGAAAAGGCATACGACCTGAAGGTGTATATATTAGGCATGGTACTTCATCAGTTCCAGCTAATGATACAGCTATTCGTAAAATGATCCGTGAAACCGATGGTGAAAGTTATGAAAAACTGCGCTCTACAGAACAAAATTTGACATTTGAAACTATTACTGCAGAATTTGCAAGGCGAAATATTTCGTTCGGTGCAACACAGATGATGACTTTAGGAATGGTAAATGCTGATAAAATCTATACCAACCTTGCGTTAATTTTATCTGATCAGTGTGTTCATACAACTAAGACAGCCATATTTCAAGATACTACTCAAGAGACTTTCCAAAATCGTCGGGAATTTAATGGTTCCATAATGAAGCAAATCAACGAAGTATACGAATATCTTGATTTAAATAACAGAACAAAAGCTACATTCGATAAACTTCTGCGAATAGACAAACGGGACTATCCTGAAACAGCTTTACGGGAAGCATTGATCAACGCAATCGTCCATCGAGAATATGCAACCAGTGGAAGCATCCTAATTAAGATGTTCTCCGACCGTGTGGAATTCATATCACCTGGTGGATTAGTTAGCAGTATTGAAATTGAGGATATCATGAGCGGTTACTCTGTCTGCCGCAATCCTGAGCTTGCTGCCATATTCTACCGTTTGCAGCTAATCGAAGCATATGGAACAGGCATTTTGAAGATATTTGAAGCATATAAACCATCATTTCAGCAGCCTAAAATAGAAGTTACACCTAATGTATTTAAAATGATACTTCCAAACCTAAATGCCGAATCATCAGAAGTTATTGCTAATACACAGCAGATACCTCATGAAAGGATAGAGCAATTTGTTCGCAAACATGGCTCAATAAATCGAAAGCAAGCAGAGGAATTGCTTGGTTTATCTCAGACAGCAGCAGGTATCATCCTCAGAAAAATGATAAAAATCGGAGTACTAAAAAAAGAAGGTAACTCACGCAATATCAGATATTTTAATAACAATCAATGATTATTCATTCACATTGTTCATCGGTTAATCATATTATAAATTAGCCAGAAAACTAAAAAATTAAAAATCACAAATTGACTTTTTTATTATCATATGATAGAATTTCATAAATAGTGCATTGAAGAGGAATAGTAACTAAAATTTTTATTCAAAGAGAGTTGCCATTTGGTGAAAGGCAATAATAGAAATCTTGTGAACTCGCCTTCTGAGCTTGCTTAGCAAAACTAAGCACGGTTTTAGCCGTTATATTTTTAAGTGGAACTTTTATAAGTTCAATTTGAGTGGTACCGCGGAAACATAGCCTTTCGTCTCTTTTTTTGACGAAGGGCTTTTTTATATTAAAGAAAGGATTGATGAAATGTTTTACAATGTAGATATCGATAGAAAATGGCAAAAACTTTGGAGAGAAAAGGAAACTTATAAATTCGATGAGAATAATATAAAGGATAAGCTATATCTTTTAATGATGCTCCCCTATCCATCAGGAGCAAACCTCCACACAGGTCATTGGTTTAACTATTCAATAGGGGATGCCTGGGGGAGATTTAAAAAGATGCATGGCTACAATGTCTTCGAACCTATTGGTTACGATGCTTTTGGACTCCCTGCTGAAAATTATGCAATAAGCACAGGAATTCATCCTCAAGATTCAACTAGAAACAATATAGTCAAGATGAGAGAGCAACTTAAAGAGATGGGGGCAATGTTCAATTTTGAAAATGAAATCACAAGTTGCGAACCTGATTATTATAAATGGACACAGTGGCTTTTCTTAAAATTTTATGAAAAAGGCCTCGTTTTTAAGAAAAAAGCTCCAGTTAATTTCTGCCCTTCCTGCAATACTGTTCTTGCAAATGAGCAAGTAAAAGAAGGAAGATGCGAGAGGTGCGATGAAGAAGTAACTAAAAAAGAATTAGCCCAGTGGTTTTTTAAGATAACAGATTACGCAGAAGAGCTATTGCAAATGCTGGATGATTTAGATTGGCCAGAAAAGACTAAGGCTATGCAACGCCACTGGATTGGAAAATCTATAGGTGCAGAAGTCACTTTTAAAATAAAGGATTCCGAAGATTCTTTTGATGTTTTCACTACAAGGATCGATACCTTATATGGTGCGACATATGCAGTTCTTGCACCAGAGCATCCTCTTGTGGATATAATTACAACTCCTGAAAATAAATCAAAAGTCGAAGAATACAAAGAAATCTCAAAGAAGAAGAGCGATATAGAAAGGCAATCTACTACAAAGGAAAAGACTGGAGTATTCACAGGTGCTTACGCTATAAATCCAATTAACAATAGAGAAATACCTATTTGGATCTCCGATTATGTTTTAGCTACTTATGGAACTGGTGCTGTTATGGCTGTACCTGGTCACGACGATAGAGACTTTGAATTTGCAGTTAAATACTCTCTTCCCATAGAAATGGTTATTGAAAGCATTGGTGATCTTCCTTATTGTGAAGATGGCATTATGGTAAACAGCAATGAATTTTCAGGGTTGACATCAGAATTAGGAAGAAAAATGATAGTGCAAAAGCTCGGAGAAGAGAATAAAGCTAAAGAAACTATTAAGTATAGGCTCCGAGATTGGCTTGTTTCAAGGCAGAGATATTGGGGTTGCCCTATACCTATAGTATATTGTGATAAATGCGGTGAAGTAGCAGTCCCTGAAGAGGATTTACCTATATTACTTCCTTATGATGTTGAGTTTAGACCTGATGGGAAATCTCCTCTTGAAAAGTCAGATGAGTTCATGCATACGACCTGCCCTAAATGTGGTGGAAAAGCTTTGAGAGAACCAGATACTTTAGATACTTTTATCTGCTCGTCGTGGTATTTTTTAAGATATGTTGATAATAAAAACGATAAAGAAGCATTTAGCAAAGAGAAAATAGATAGGATGCTCCCTGTGGATATGTATATAGGTGGAGTGGAGCATGCTTGTATGCATTTACTTTACGCTAGATTTTTCACAAAAGCTTTAAGGGATATGGGATATCTTAACTTCGATGAACCATTTTTAAAATTGAGGCATCAAGGAATGATATTAGGTGCTGATGGTCAAAAGATGAGCAAATCTAGGGGTAACACTATTAATCCTGATGAATATATTAAAGAATATGGATCTGATGTATTTAGATTATACCTCATGTTTGGGTTTGAATTCTCTGAAGGTGGACCTTGGAGCGATGAAGGCATAAGATCCATGGCTAAATTCTTAGAAAGAAGCGAGAGGATTTTAGATGGTTTTATAAGCTTTGTAAATTCTCCTGAAAAGTTTAAACATACCATGGATGAAGCTGAAAAAGAGCTTAACTTTGTAAGGCATAACAGCATAAAATATAGTATCATGGATGCTGAGAGGCTTCAATTTAATACGGTTGTAGCTAGGATAATGGAATTCACAAATGCACTTTCAAAGTATAAGAATGAAAAGATATTGAACAAAGAGTTTTTAAGGGAATGCTTAATAGATTATATAAAGCTTTTAGCTCCTCTTGCTCCGCATTTTTCAGAGGAAATGTGGGAAAAACTTGGCATGAAATTCTCAGTTTTTAATGAGAAATATCCTGAATTCGACCCTAAAGCTCTGGTTAAAGATGAAATTGAAATCGCAATTCAGATAAATGGAAAGATTAAGGATAAAATCATGATAGCCAAAGATTTAAGTGAAGATGAGATAAAGAAAGCTTCCCTTAATTCAGAAAAAATAAAAAGCGAACTGGTAGGGAAAAATGTCGCTAAGGTTATCGTTATTAAGGGTAGACTTGTAAATATAGTCGTAAAATAAACATGCCTGTGACTTATTCAAAATTTATGAATATTGTGATAAAATAAATATTATATAGATTTTTGATTGAGTAACTTCGAAGTAGGATATAATAAATAAGGGAGGTGAAAAAATGGACTGCGAATTAAAAGACTATTTGGAGTCAATGAAACAAGAGCTTAAATCAGAAATGGATTCAATGAAACAAGAGCTTAAATCGGAAATGGATTCAATGAAACAAGAGCTTAAATCAGAAATGGATTCAATGAAACAAGAGCTTAAATCAGAAATGGATTCAATGAAAGATGAGCTGAATAATAAAATAAATGCTTTAGATGTAAAAACTGATTCAATGAAAGATGATCTGAGTAATAAAATAAATGCATTAGATGTAAAAATGGATTCTATGAAGGATGAGTTGAATAACAAAATTAACTTGGTAAAAGCTAGTGTTGAATCCAATTGTAATGAAATAGGAGCGATAAAGCGTGAAATTCAGGCAATAAAGATAGATATAAAAGTTAATTCAGATTTATTTGTAAATATAGCCAAACTAGTCGATGAAACAAATAAGGATGTTAAAGGAATCAAAGCGGATATTTCTGAAATCAAAGAAGATATCAATGTTTTGCAAGAAAGAGCTAATACAACAGATGAAAGGCTTATTACACAGGATAGAAAAATTAAGAAATTACACCAATCAATAGAGGCTTAAATTATAGTAATTAAATGACATCTTATAAATATTTAATAAAAAAACAGGATAAAGATAGTTTAATCTTTATCCTGTTTTTTAACCATGTTCCAAAAAAGATCAATTTTACGTAATACTTTTATCTTGAGGTGACACTGTGTCATCTTTTCTTTATAATTTTAAAACAATTTAATATGCTTTGGTATTCCATTTTCATATAAAGTATTGTATTCTCCTTGAATCAGAGGATAGATATATTCTATCATTTTTTCATTAACATTGTTCTTTTCCTCATTAAGCCATTCAAGTGGAACTGTTTTCTCAAAATTAGCCACCTTTGCTACATCTACGCTGCTAATAGTAACTTTATATGGATTAGATGATTCCCTGATTATTATGGACATTTCAGCAGTATAGCCTTCCAAAGCTCGCTCTACTGCTTTTGCCCCTAGTAGTTTTGATTCTTCAATATCTGTTAAACTTACGATGTGCCCTGCTGCTCTCTGCATCAAGCTTAGTTCAATACCCCGTGTTCTGCATCCCAAATCGCTGGATTTAATAAGCTGTTCAACATATTTCCCTGCACCAGAAAGCATTTTGTGACCAAAAGCATCTATTCCCTTTTTAGATGTTTTTTCACATAAATAAACTCCATCTGAATCTTTCAATCCTTCACTAAGAGCAATTAACACATAATGCGTTTTAGCAAGCTCTTTCTTTACATCTTCAATAAACTTATCTTCATCAAATTCAACTTCTGGAATATAAATAAGATTTGGAGAATCTCCGCCATTAACACCTGATAGAGCAGCTGAAGCAGTAAGCCAGCCTGCATTTCTCCCCATTATTTCCAGTACACCAACTAGTGGCATGTCATACACACGTAAATCACAGAATAGCTCTGCTGTTGTTGTAGCAATATATTTAGCAGCAGAACCAAACCCTGGAGTATGATCAGTAATATATAAATCATTATCTATAGTCTTTGGTACACCCATTATTTTGATATCGTCTATGCTGTTTTCTCTGCAATAATTCGATAGTTTTAAAACAGTATCCATAGAGTCATTTCCACCGATGTAAATAAAATATCCAATTCCAAATCTCTTTAATACATCTATAATTTTCTCATAAATGGCTTTATCATCTTTTAATTTATATCTGCTAGAGCCAAGAGCCGAAGAAGGAGTTTGAGTGAGCAGATTTAAATTTTTGTTATCACTAAAAATTTTGTGAATTTCTATTAATTGTCCACCAATGATTCCTTTAATTCCATGAAGTCCACCGTATATCTTGTCTATTTTATTTGTTTTTTTAGCATAATCTACGATTCCAGCCATAGTTGCATTTATAACTGATGTGGGACCGCCAGACTGAGCTACTAATAAGTTATTCATATTTTAAAATTCCTTTCATGTAAAATATAATTAAATTATAAAATAAAATACACTAGTTTACAATATAATAACTCAATCTAATCATGATCAATCACCAAAGCTTACTCCTATATCTTTAGCTACTCTTACAAGAGGATTATCCATCTCTACATATTTATTTTTTCCAATTACATCTTCGAGAGTGACTGGAGTTATTACATCATTTTGAATTGCGACCATGTGAGCAAATTTCTCCTGGTCTATTAAATCTAAAACTCCTGCACCATATTTTGTAGAAAGTATTCTATCATAAGTGCTCGTGATTCCACCCCTTTGAGTGTGACCTAAAATAGTACACCTTATTTCATGCTCTGTAATCAATTTTTCAAGCTCAAAAGCCAGCAAATTCCCAATTCCACCATACCTGATAGGATCTGGGCTATCTTCTACAATTTTAGATACTACCACATTACCTCCTATCATCTTAGCTCCTTCTGATATACAAATTATGCTAAACATTTTACCAGCCATTGTTCTT
>WQUF01000366.1 GCA_009785875.1 Oscillospiraceae bacterium
AAAGCAGGCACATATATTATAGTTGTAAGAACATCAGACGGTGCTTTGGCAACAACAAATTTAATTATATCAAGTGGTACAACTCCAGCAACACCACCGACACACACAACAATCACTTTATGGGGCGTTGCTACCACAGGTAACGTTAATGATACCATCTATACTTCGGCAGATATAACATCGCCTATACCAATAAATGCTTCAACTTTCAGCGTAATTTGTAGCGATCCAACAGCAGTAAAATTTGGAACTTTACAATTTTCTAGTGGTACTGTTTCTTATCATACTATAGTGAGTATTCCTATAAATTGTATAAAAGCTGGGACATACACGTTAACAGCCTCTACAACTGATGGGGCTGCACAAACTGAAACATTAACTATATCAAATGGTTCGTCAACTCCTGCAAATAACTATTATAACACACCACAACAAAGCCAAACACCAGCGGATTATCTTAAAGGCACGATAAATGCTTGGCTCATTGCCGTTAGTGGTTATGCTGGTGCGATCACCTCACAGTGTCAAGCTGTTTTGAACCAGTCAAGTAGTACTAGCGGTACACCATCTGACTCTGATGCCATAAATAGTTTAGTATCACAAATGCAAATGGATGTAACTGGAGCTACATCCGATGTTAACTATTATTGTAGTAAGGCTTTGGTGGCACTGTTCAGCACTGTCGCTGCTAGTGATAATATAGATCTGAGTAACATCGATGTCTCTAATGAAATAAGTGCAGCGACTACAATAATTAAAGATGTAGGAAAAGCTTTTAAAACCGCCCCTTTTAAACAGAAGTATGGTCCAAATGACCGTTATATAATTGAAATTCAAATGACAAGTTTTGATATGGGATGGAATGTTTTTGGTCTTGGAAATGCTGGTGCTTTTTATGGTAGTATATACTGTACAGATTCAACTATTTATGATTTTTCAACAGGTTCTTCCTATGTTTATAAAGGTGCTTTTGGTTCAAATATAAATCAGACAGAAAACGCTATAAAAGATTTTATGGGACAACTAAATCAATTAGCCAATAATGCAGATAATAACGCAGTGAGTACCGTCATTTCTTCTTTAGCAGGATATACAGGTATGGGAACTTTAGCGACTTCAGCAATAACTCCACTTATCAATAGCAAATTGGAGGCTCTTAAATTCGGCAATGTAAGTAAAACGCTCCAAAGCATATCTGATTATTATTCATATGTGGCAAAAGTGCTTAGTCCACCTTCGGATAGCAGTATACTTCAATATGCTCAAGATATTACTTCACAGGCGAATTCTCTTGCGTTTAATGATCCTAGTGGTATTACCATTCCGACTATTCTAAATGCATATGATCAATTAAATAATGCAACACAGACAGTATATAAAGCTGCTGCTGATTATATAAACGGTCAAACTCCGGCACCTGATCCAAATAAACCTAAAACAAGTGTTTCAGATTCTATTTGGAGTGGCATTAAATCAAGTTTAAAATGCCCCGTAGATATAGCAGTATACGATCAAAGTGGAACTGAGGTAGGTTATGTGACTGGTAATAATGTTTCTTATTCATCAGGTATATATATTGAAAAAGATGGTGACGTTAAAACAGTTTACTCAGATGCAGGTGAGAACATTACTATAAAAGCTATAGGTACTGCTTATGGTACAATGGATTATACAATAGAAGAATATGTAAGTGGACAACCAACCAGCAGATTGAATTTTTATGATATACGAATAGGTGTGGGCACAACGATAATCGCAAATGTTCCAACAAACCCATTAGCACAAGTTAAAGATACTTTTACTTTAACAGGAGACGACGGTACCATCAAGCCTGACGAATATTATGCTGTTACAGACGATGCTATGGTAACTATAAACACGACGGCTACAGCAGGCGGTACAGTTTACTCGAGCAGAACGGCTTATACAAAAGGTGATCTTGTTAGATTAACAGCACTCACTTCTCCAGGATATATATTCATAGGTTGGTATAACGGGAATCAATGGGTATCTAACTATGCTTTTTATGAATTCAGTGCAAGAGAAAATATGAATCTGACTGCAAATTTTGTAGATCTTAACCTTGATTCAACCACAAGTGGAACAAATCTCATAACCGTAATACCACCAACAACCCCTAATGTAATCACAATAACCGACCCATTTGTTTACGCCGCAACATTTGACAACACCCCGGTTGGCGCAACCCTTGGAACTGACACAGACTCTAGTACTCAAACGGTTGATAAAACCCAAGCTGATGCTGTTATCTACGCACAAGATAAGACTTTAAACGTCGGTGATCCGTTTGTATTCATGAATGGAGTCACTGCAAAAGACAATGGTGGCAAAGGAAAAGATATAACCAAGAAAGTAAGGCTTTCCGGAGTTATAAATACAAAAGTGCCAGGCAAGTATACAATGCATTACAGCGTCAAAGGTAAAAATGGGAATGTCGTTTCTAAGGATGTCACAATAACTGTTAAGTAAATTTCATTCAAAAGGAGAGTAGCTTAAGTTACTCTCCTTTTGAATGAAAAAGCTTACTTATTGAATAAATAAGTGAAAAGGCTACCGAATTTCGTGTCAAAAACCAATCCTCTAAAGAAGTAGAGCTTTTTTTAATATTTATTTTATAGCTCAAAATTGAAAAAAATCCTATTTCACCTTAAGGAGGGTAATTTTTGAAAATTAAAATGTTTCTTGGCGACTGGTTTGTAAACTAAATAATTTATCTTTACAGAGATTGCAGGTCATGTTATTCTACTACAATATATGGAGGCATAGCTCTGCTAGTCAGAGTGCCTGCTTCACATACATGAGGTCTCAGGTTCAAGTACTGATGTCTCTATTTCTAAAATTAAATTAGGTTTTATCTGCTTATATTTTCCGTAGCGAAGACTGTATCATTATTGATTATACTATCCACTTCTTCATATCCTGTTAAAAATGCATAATTGTAGCGAGCAGGTAGTGCAAGACATATTTTGAATTCCTAGCTGGAAAAGCTATTGATAGAAAATATATATGCACCTATGTAAGTAAGTGCTCATCTTATTTACTATATTTTTTCTTTAATTCTGCAAATCTACGATTACGTTCTTCCCTGATAGGTTTGAACTCTTCAGGGTCGCTTCCTAAACACCCTTTAGGATATCTACCCTCTGCTTTTAGTTTCGCGGCTACCTTATTTTCCTCTGCAATTACCCAATTTATCAATTCTTGAAACGCTTTATTACCTTGCTCTCGCTTATCCACGTGACCACCTCCTATATCTGTTTCAAGGTTAAGGTATGTATCACTAAATGAAAATTCATTATCCGATTTCTGAGGATAGTTATGTGTAACAGAAGCACCATACAATTTATTGCCTATTTAATACTCTTTATATTCCCAAATCCCTAATCGACCTTTTGCTAATATTGGTTTTTCTAGTACATCTATGTCCTTTAGCATCCAAGCATATCTACCAATGCTATATTCACCACAAATATATTCTTTAGTATTTTTCTTAACTTCATTTATAAGTTTTTCATTCATATATTTACAATCGATTAATTCACACTTTGCAATTATATAACCATAATTAAAATCGGTGTCTTTTAATAAGCTTAACTGTTTATTATATTCAATTAAATTATTTTTTGTTAATTTTCTTTTACTAGCATGTATATATAATTC
>WQUF01000367.1 GCA_009785875.1 Oscillospiraceae bacterium
GAGAGAAGATCGATAGTAGATTCTTTTTAAAAATTATAATTATGGGAGGATAAAAAATGAGTAAATGCTGTTGCAGAGAACAAAGATGTAATAGAGTAATGGATATGGGTTGCGGCTTTAATGGGTGCAGTTTAAAAAGCTTAGCAATATTCATATTAATTCTTAACAGATTTACAGATATTGATGGCTGTAGTTTAGAATTTATAATAGCAATATTCTATTTATTCTGTTCTCAAAATTTTTGTTAATATTTAAAAATTAGTGTAGTGGAGTCAGAAGAACTCTGACTCCACTAATATAATTAATTAATATATGGAGGGATATAATGTCTTCAAAAAGAAGTAGAGATGAAAGATACAGTAGTTCAAATAATCAAAACCAAGGATTTGATATGAATAATATCATGAATATGCTTGGTGGCTTAGGTGGACTAGGAGGCCTTGGCCTTGGAAACCTTGGGAAAGGATCTTCTTCAAGAAACAATTCACACTTCAATAGTGATTCTATTGATTTTAAAGGAAATGTGAGCATTGAAGTTGAAAACTTTATGAAAGCATTATTACCTTTGATGAGAAGTGGTTATGCAAAAGAGATACAACATTTTGTAACTTTACTTGAAGATGAAAATATTAAAAGAAGCGAAAATATTGATAAAAATGAATAAAAATTTACAATAAAGTAAATAATAAAAATGAATAAGATGATAACAGATATAAATTCATCTTAGTGCCAGAAAAAAGGTGTGTTTTAGTCATTAAAACATACCAAAAAGCACACATAACCCCCATCCCCCTTGGGACCTTTAATGGGTCCCTTTGTTTTTTAATTTTTTAAAATAAAAAAAAGCAATACAATTTTTAAAAGTTTCTTTTTAAATTATGCATTGCTTTTTACCAAGAAAATAGTTCATTAGATTATAAACTTTGTAATTGAGTTGCGCTACCATCTGGAATGCTGAAATCAAAATCAATTTGAATTCCAGAATTATCGTCAAATATCCATATATAGCTTTTTGACATAACAGTATAATTTTCTGAAACTGTATAATTATCTGAATTGAAACAATCTTCAGAGCACAAATATCCATCTGATCCAATGATATTCTTTACATCATTGTAAGTCATATTTTTTTTGATATTATTTACGTTCTCAGAATTGTTTGCATTTACATCATAAAAATTGTAATCAGTGCTTGAAATTAGCTTTTCAATAACTTTATTGCTTTTATCGAATACAAATGTTATTGTTGCATTATTATAACTATAGTAATAAATTGACATGTAATTACTAGGTAAACCAATGCTCTTCATTAAAATATCAGGACCAAAACTGGATTTAACATCATCAAAAGGCATTCCCATATTTACAGCATCAAATTTATTTACACCATCTTTAGTTAGATCTTCATTACTGGTAGTATTTTGTGTCAATTTTTTATCATAATTTACTGCCCTTATTAAATTGCTATTATTATCAAAATCACATATTACATAGTTATTTGCCGAAGGATTATTCCCTGTTGGCCATGTGTAACTATCTCCTGCAAAAAAGTAACCTTCAACATCCTTATAAGTCGATTCTGTTAATAGCCCGTTTGATTTAAATAATGTTTGAATATCTTTTAAAGGCATATTTGGCTTTAATTGCTGAAATTCATCAAATGTAACATTAGCAACAGAATTTGGAAAGGTTACAAAGGAACTATCTATTATTTTATCAATTAAAGTACCAGTATTATCATAAGTAACTATAATTATATCGCCAAAACTATACTCAGTTAATGTAGTTGAATTGGATAAAGGTCCACTTGCAGGACTTGAATTTAATAACCTTTTTACATCATCTAAGGTTGAGGTACTTGTTATCTTTAAAAAATTATCATAGTTAATATTAGGATTATTAATTTGGTTATTATTTGTGCCATTACCACTATTAAAAGGGTTATTATATATGCCATTACCATTGTTAAAAGGGTTATTAATTAAAGTATTATTACCATTTGTACCAATTCTATTATTAGTATAATTTTTAACGAAATTAATTACACCAAAACCTGCTAACCCTATTAGTATACAAGCTAACAAAGCACAGGAAGATAAAATTAATATAAAATTTCTATCTAATTTTTTTCCTTCTTTTATATAAGGAGCATTGTAACTTTGCTGGTAGGTATTAGGATTAGCATTTTGATTATTATAACTGCTATAATTGTGTCTATTTCCATAATTATATTTAGGAACATTGCTGCTATTAACAGGTTGATTTGCATAAGGATATAATGGTTTTGTATCCTTATTTAAATTTATCGGTTCGATGTCAGATATGTTTTCATTGCTTACAGATGTCGTATTATTCATATTCTCCTGTGCGATTATTTCTTTAGAAGAATTATTTTCACCGGAGTTATTGTCCATTTTATCACCCCAAAATATATTATAATCTATTTTTTTTATTTTCTCTATTTTTTCACAATAATTTCATATAATTTATTTTACATTTAAAAGTCCCTTTGTACAATTATATTATATCCAATAAATTATTTTTGACACAAAAACACTTTGGTTTTATCCAAAGTGTTTTTTGTATTATTATTTAGTTTTTAACTTATCGATCATATCCTTTGTCATGGATGCTAAATCATACTCTGGTTTAAAATCCCACTCTTCTATAGCACAAGTACAATCAATAGAATTTGGCCATGAATCTGCTATTTTTTGTTTTTCTTCATCGATGTCATAGGAAATAGTAAATTCAGGTATTATCTTTTTAATTTCCCGTGAAATCTCTTTAGGTGAAAAACTCATAGCTGATACATTAAATGCATTTCTATGTTTAAGTCTAGAAGGATCTGATTCCATTAATTGAACGATGCATTTTATTGCATCAGGCATATACATCATATCCATGTATGTATCTTCTCTTAAATAGCATGAATACTTACCAAATTTGATTGCATCATAATAAATTTTAACAGCGTAGTCAGTAGTCCCACCACCAGGAGGTGTTACATAAGATATAAGTCCAGGAAATCTAACACTTCTCGTATCTAATCCATATTTTAAATGATAATAATCGCATAAAAGTTCTGCAGAAAGTTTAGTGATTCCATACATGGAAGTAGGTCTTTGTATTGTATCTTGTGGAGTATTATCTTTAGGTGAATTTGGTCCAAATGCAGCAATAGAACTTGGAACGAAATACTTCAAATTATTTTCACGAGCTACTCCGAGGGTATTTGTAAAGCCATTCATATTTAATTGCCAAGCAAATTGTGGTTTTTCTTCAGCCACAGCAGATAAAAGGGCTGCCATATGGATTATTGTATCGATATTATATTTTTTAACCATTTCATATAAAGAACTTCTATCCATCACGTCGAGGATTTCAAATATTCCATCTCCTGCTTTGGAATCATCTTGCCTCTTCTTATCAGAAGCTATGATATTGTCCTTGCCATAGATATCTCTTAAATAAGGTACGAGTTCTGAGCCGATCTGACCTAAAGCACCTGTTACTAAAATTTTTTTCATAGATCCTCCTATTTAATCACATTTAATTCCCTGCCAACCTTAGCATATATTTCAATGGCATTATCTAGCATTTCTTTTGTATGAGCTGCTGTTGGCATATTTCTCATCCTTCCTGTACCCAGTGGAACTGTTGGGAAAACTATTGCTTTTGCATAGGCTCCTTCTTCCATCAATCTCTTCGAAAACTTTTGAGTTAGCTTTTCTTCACCAATTATACAAGGAGTGATAGGAGTAAAGCTGTTTCCAATGTTAAACCCTAAATCTTTTAAGCCTTTCTTTAAATAATTTCCATTATCCCAAAGTTTATCGTTTAATTCTGTGCTTTCCATCATTATATTTATTGCTTCAAGACATGCTGCAGCTGCTCCTGGAGTTAAGGATGTTGAAAATAAAAATGGTCTTGCACGAACCTTTAACCAATCGATTAAATCTTTCGTACCAGCAACATATCCACCTACAACGCCTACTGCTTTTGAAAGGGTACCCATTTGAAAATCCACTTTTTTAGATAAACCAAAATGTTTAGTGGTTCCGGCACCCTTTCCCATTACGCCAGAACCATGAGCGTCATCTACATAAGTTATAAGATTAAACTCTTCTGCAATTTCAACAATATCTGGCAGCTTGCACACATCCCCATCCATAGAAAATACGCCATCAGTAATCACCATTATTTTATTATATAATCCGCTATTGCATGCATCTTTAGCTACTCTTCTCAAATCATCCATATCTGAATGATTAAACTTTAAAATTTTTGCTCCTGATAATCTGCATCCGTCTATTATCGATGCATGATTTAAAGCATCGCTCAATATAGCATCTTGTTTATTCATCACAGCTGAAATTGCACCCATATTGCAATTAAATCCGGATTGAAAAGCTATTGCACTTTCAGTAGATTTAAATTCAGCGAGTTTTTTCTCCAACTTATCATGAATTTCTAGTGTTCCATTTATCGTTCTAACAGCACCTGCACCTACACCGTATTTTTTTGTAGCTTCACAGGAAGCTTCAATCAATCTCTCATTTGTTGCAAATCCAAGGTAGTTGTTAGAAGATAAATTTATATATTTTTTATTTCCAATTGTGATCTCTGGTCCATTTGCGCTTTCTAAAATATCAATTTCATTGTATAAACCTTTCGATCTTAGATCATTTAAATTTTCTAATAGAAATTTATTAAGGGCTGAACTTGCCATGTTAATCCTCCTATTGCGGACAGTTGTCCTATTTAAAAGTTTTGTCTCTTATATATACATATTACATTTTATTGCTAATGATGTCAATTACCTCATTTACAAACAAAAAGACATTCTCATATTTTATGTAAGAATGTCTTTTATAAGAAGACAAGTTTATTTATAAACGCCTCTATATTCCTCAGGTATAAGCTCTGCAATTTTTTTCATGATAAAATTTAAAGTATTAGTTTCCCATTCTACTTTAGTTTCATCGCTCCTTCTTTCAGTGATTACAAATGCTTTACCTATATTGATGCTTATATTTGCATCGTGAAAGGATTCTTTGCCCATATTTTCATTAATAGGCATAAATTTTTCAGTTCCCCATATACCAATGGGAACAATTGGAGCTTTAGTTAACTTTGCAAACAAGAGTATTCCTTTTTTCCCTGCAATCATCTGGGCAGTCCTACTTCTTGTCCCCTCTGGGAAAACTAAAACACTCGTTCCAGACTTAACTGTATGTATTATTTTAGAGATAGCATCTTTATCAGCCGAGTTTGGTGATATGGTTATGGATTTGATTATCGTAAAACCTAAGTTAGTCATTGCATTAGCACTCAGTTTTTTACCTGCTACAAATGTAATATTTTCTTTTTCAAGCACTTTATTTATAATAAGTCCGTCGGAATTGCTTAAATGGTTGCACACAAATAAATATGGTCTTTTAAGATCACAATTCAAATTTTCAATACCCTGTATGTTTAATTTTGCGTGCTTTTTAATTTGCATATTGACATAGTATCTTACAGCTTTTATGAGTATAGGTTCTGGTAATAATTTAGCTGTTATCAATAAAAATTTATTCATCTTTTACCCCACTTAAGAATATGATAAATTACAAGATATTAATTTTTAAATTTCTAATTAAATATTTCTTTCCTCTATAACCACATGCGGATATCTTGTATTTATCCTTAAACACTTTGTTTGACATGTTATTTATTTCATCGATATTTATCAAAGATAAATGATCAAGAGGCTTAAATTCAGGTAATATTCCTCTAGGTATATCTTTATTATATGGGCATACATCCTGACATGTGTCACATCCCCAAAGCCTATTATTAAAGAATTTATACCATTTTTCGTTTAATTCTTTACTTTGAGTTAAATTTGATAGGCATATGGAAGGGTCATTTCCTCCTAAAGAATTAGTTGGGCATGCTTTTATGCAATTAAGGCAGGTTCCACAGAGGCTTTTCATAGGGGAATCTTCCATTATTTTCAACGAAGTTACTATTTCACCTAAAAAAACAAAACTTCCATATTGCTTGGTTATTAACATGTTATTTTTCCCAATGAAGCCAATCCCTGCTAAGGAAGCTATGTGCCTTTCACAAAGAATATTATTATCCACAAGACCTATTGCCTCACAATGAAAATTATCTTTTAAAAAAGCACATATTTTATTTAAATATCCTTTCACAATTACATGATAGTCCATGCTTTGGCAATATTTTGAAAAATACAATTTGCTGTAATCCGTGTCTTCATAGAAGTATGGAAAGGCTATGGAGATTATGGTTTCTCCATATGGGAATATTTTTTTAGGATCGATTCTTTCATGGATTTCTCCTTTTTCAAAACCTGTCATTAAATTATTTTCGATTTTAAATTTGAGCAGTTTTCTTAATTCTTCAAAATTTCTAAAAGATAAAAAGCCAAAGCAATTCAAGTTTAAACTATTAAGATATGAGGATAATGCGTATTTTATATCCATACTTTACTACTGCCATTGGAATAGTCCCTGAGCTAAATATTTTTGTCCATTATCATGTGCTATAGTCACTATATTTTTAAATACACCATTTGATGCTGCTCTTAAAGAAGCACAGATATTTGCACCAGTTGAGATACCGCATAAGATGCCCTCTTCTCTTGCTAAAACCCTTGTGTAATTAATTGCTTCTTCATCTGTCACTGGTATAATTCCATCTAAAATGCTCCTATCTAAATTTTTTGGTACAAATCCAGCTCCTATACCTTGAATACCATGTACTCCTGGAGGACCACCAGATATGACTTGCGAGAGAGCTGGTTCCACTGCTAATATCTTTACATTAGGGTTTACTTCCTTAAGCTTTCTTCCGATACCGGTGATTGTACCACCAGTTCCTACTCCTGACACAAAGCAATCTACTTGACCTACATCATTTAATATTTCTTCTGCAGTCTTTATGTAATGGACTTCTGAGCAAAAATTATTGGCAAATTGTTGAGGTATGAATACATTTTGAACTCGTGGTGCTATTTCTTCAAGTTTTTTTATGGCTCCTTTCATTCCTTTAGAAGGATCGCTAAATACGATTTCTCCACCGTAAGCTTTGATCATAGATACCTTTTCAATATCTGATCCTCCTGGCATGATTATCAACACTCGATATCCCTTTAAATGACCGATTAATGCTAAAGAAATAGCCATATTTCCATTGCTAGGTTCCATTATGGTATATCCTTGCCTGAGTAAACCCTGCTGTTCAGCCCTTTCAATTATATTAAGTGCAGCTCTGTCTTTTACACTTCCTGATAAATTAAAGTATTCCAGTTTTAAATAAAGGTTTAAACTATACCCTTGTACTAGCCTGTTTAATTTAAGCATTGGAGTGTTTGAAATTAACTCTAAAGGATTATTAAATATCATTCACATTCACCTCTTATTGATATTTTATCATAAATTGATTTTTTTTTAAATAATAGTTATAATTCCAGTATTTCCATCTAATCTAATCTTCTGCCCTGTTTTTATAATTTTAGTCGCATTCTGGACGTTGACTACTGCAGGGATGCCATATTCTCTAGCTACTACAGTTCCATGGGTTAAAAGTCCGCCTACTTCCATTACCAGACCTGCTGCATTTACAAAAAATGTTGTCCATGCTGGGTCTGTGAAGGGTGCTATTAGTATTTCACCTTTATTTAATGAGTCTTTTGTAGGATCTAATATGACTTTTGCAATTCCTTCTACTACGCCGGATGATACTGGAGTTCCTATTATAGCATTTTTAGGTAAATTCTTTAAATCATAAGAGTATTTTATCTCTTCACCATCTTGTGTCATAACTTTTGGCATGTTTAGTTTAGCATAATGAGCATAGTCTTCTTTTCTTTTTTCCACTATTTCTATCATCGTCTTATTTTCAATTAAATAATCTCTAATTTCAAAAATCCTCAAATAAAAAATATCATTTGCGCTCTCGAGGAATCCTTTTGATACCATCTCATTTCCTAAACTTAAGAGAATGATTTTAAAATCGTAAAAAAGCCTAGCCATGACAAGCTTATGATGTTCCCTGAGCGGTAAACAGTCCCTTAAAACTTTTATGAGTCTCTTTGCAATTTTAACATTAATTTTAGATGTTTTAGTTTTTAAAACTTCGATGAATTCATGAGAACTTTCTAAAGCTTTTTTGATAGCTTTTTCGTATTCTATTCTATGGATACCTTCTTTAGATGTTTTAACGGTTGAAATGATTATTTTTGCAATCTGTGCCGGGTTTTCAATCCACTTTTCCCTTGCAACATCGATTTCTCCAGAGCATCTTGATCCATATCTTTCTAAAAATGAGAAGTATTTTTCTTTAAATTCTTCAAAACCATTTAATTCTTTTATTCTAGAATTTAGAGATCTATAATCTTCATTTTCAAATTCTTTTATTAAAACATCTGATTTCCTCACAAGATCAGCTAAATCGCCTACTTGTAAGCCCATCTCAGTTGTAACATTTCCAACAAGCCCTTTTGAAACCTCTAATGTGTACTTAAAAGTTCCAAGAGTCTTTTTTTCTATATTTTTAAGAAGTATCATGGATAAAACGCCTGGAGCAACATAAGGAACCATCTTTTTTTCTACAAGATCTAAAAAACTGCCTAATTCACAAATTAAATTTAGTTTTTCTAAATTAGTTTTTGCTGTATTGATCTTGTCTAAAGTGAACTTTTCTTTTTCTGCGATGGCTTCCAGCATTTTTTTATTATAATCTTTCGTCTCTTTAAAGAGCAATGAGCATACGATTTTAAACATAGCTGGAATAGCATGTTTTATTATGAATTTTGGGCTGATGAATTTATATCCAACTATTTCCTTAAGCTCATCCTGCTTTAAAGCCTCCTCAATGGATTTTGCCATTAGCGAATCCACATTTTCCAAAAACATTGGGAATTTCTTTCCGATTATTTTAAAACGCAAAACCTTGTTAAAATCGAGATAGAGCCATCCTCCAGCTGGTTTTATAAAAAAGCTCTCGCCTATATATCTATCTTCTTTTATAGGATTGAGTATGTTGGGAAAAATCTCCATTCCTAAAGGAGAAATAGGATCCGTCATAACCTGAACATGATTCACTGATATATAGATATGCGGATTTTCATCTTTTGTTTCAGGTATTGGATATAGTGACGTAATGTTCCTACTCTGAACGATATAAATTTCATCCTTTTCAATGCACCACTCGATATCTTGGGGATATCCGTAATGTTCTTCGATTGAAATACCAATCTTTGATAATTTTATTATATCATCATTTGATAGAGCTTGGGATTTCGATTTTTCACTGGAGTTTTCTATTTTATTTGTGCCACCATCTTCATTTGGAATTATTGCAAGCTTTTTTTCATTTATAGTTATGCTCTCTATTTTATTTTGCCTTTTATTAAATTTATAAATATCAGAAGATACAATACCTGATACCAATGCTTCGCCAAGACCAAAGCTTGCATCGATGGATATGATGTTTCTGCTCGAAGTTACAGGATCTGCAGTGAACATTATACCTGAAACTGCTGGAAATACCATCTTTTGAATTACAACTGCCATAAGAACATTTTCATTACTGATATTATTTTTAAGCCTGTATAAAATTGCTCTGTCGGTGTAAATAGATGAAAAGCAGGATACAATATAGCATATGATATTATCGATACCTTTGACATTCAAATAAGTGTCTTGTTGACCAGCAAAGGAAAAGAAGGGGAGGTCCTCTGAGGTTGCGCTGGACCTTATGGCATAAAAATTATTTGCGCCTAATTTTTCTATTGAATTGCTGACTTCTTTAAGGAGGATATCTGGTATTTTACA